>JANMGN010000687.1:0-5667 GCA_031374645.1 Chitinophagales bacterium
TAGGCACTGCAAAGAACTCTGCACTGCCGCAAAGCAGGACTGCCTTCGGCAGTGCGCTTGTTCTCCGCCATAAAGAAAAAAGCATCCGTTCTTCGATTCAATAAAAGGAATAAAAAAGGAAATAATAATCAAGTAATTATAACTTTGTAATAAAATAAAAAAATTTACAACCTATTTGTCTTAACTTATTAAAGCAAATAATATGAAAAAGCAATTTTTGTTTATCTTTTTTGCCATCGTAATTTTTTCATGTTCTAATAGCAATTCTCCCAAGTCTGTTGTTGCAGCATTTTTAAAAGGATTGGAAGCCTTTGATTATCCCGAAGTTGAAAAACATTGCACACCGCGTTATGCAAAGTATTTATCCGTGGTTATTTCAATGGGTGCAAAGAATACCGCAAATGAAGGACTACCTAAAATATTGAGAGATTCAATAGTTGGGGATAGAGCCTACGTTTTTGTTCAAAATCGAAAGGATATCAATCTGGAAGACATAGTGCTATTGGCAAAAATAGATGGAAAATGGAAAGTCGATTTACCCATGAAAAAATAAAAGTAAAGTCTATTTTGCAATTGACTACATATATTACTGATTGTATGACGATAATAGTTGCCGATTCTACTCGATAAGTTTGAAAATACTGAGGGGTAGTTTTATTGTTTCAATAGGAAATTACGTAATTATAATTTTAATATTAAAATTTATTTTTCACTTTTAAAATTACTAAAATGGCAGATTATAACGATTCTGGCGATAGTCATCGTGAAAAAATGTGGGATGATAATCAAAGAAACTTAGAACGCACTCTTGAACAAAGAGAACAAGCGGAAAAAGATGGAAAAAAAAGAGTAAGTGGTGGTAGCAGTCGTGGGAAAGATATTGGTCTTGATGAACCACCTTCTCGTTTAGCAAAAATGATAGGAAATTTGGGTATCTTATTGATTTTTGCGGGGTGTATTGTTTACTTTTTTAAGATAAAAGTTCCAGTAATTTTTGGCTTGTCATTTTTAGAACTTGCTTTTCAAAGTGGTATCTTTTTCATTGTAATAGGTTTTGTTCCCTATCTACTGATTGGACTCTTATGGGTTTTTGCTTTGGTGATAATCTGGGTAGAATCAAGAACGGCAACAGGACTACAAATAAGTACTATTACATCATTTAATGGGATGTTGGCAATTGGAGCGATAATACTTGCTATTGTATTAAAAAGACTATTGGTGTCAAGAGATAAGTGATTTTTAAGTTTCCCTTTTTTTTTAATTAAAACAAGCAATTATGAAAATATTATTTATTGTTCCCGTTATGTTAGTTTTTACCTTGAATCTTCATGGACAATCTGCCAAAAATGACAAGATTGAACCATTCTGGCAGCCAGTTGGTAAACTTCCCGATTTTGGTACTTACAAATATTTTTCAATCTTGAACGGAAACTCAATTGCTGTTCTCGCAAAAGACAAATCTTCGAGTCCATATTTGTTTACTTCAACAGATTTGGGAAAAACTTGGGAGAAAAACGAAACTCCGACAATGAATTGGCTTTGGTCACAACTATTTACTGATGGGCGCAATTTAATTTTGATTCCTTGTGCTATTTGCGAACCTGGAAGGTATATCTCAATGGATTTTGGCAAAAATTGGGTTTTAAAAAATGATGAAATTGAGAAAACCCAAGGCTACATGCCTCACAACATTGATATTAACACAAGATATAGTAAATCTGGGTACAATTATATGATTTATGAATGTGATAAATTTGGAAAATGGAGTCGAGTATATTCAAATCTTGAAACAAGTGAATCGTCACCCACGCCTATATACATTGGCAGAGACAGAGAAGAGTTTCTAACTTCAATAAAAGGCACGCCTTATGAAAAAATAACTCAAATTCAAGGTGTCAGTGCATTCTATACTGCCAATTTCGACGCTCCTATTTTTTGCTCGAAAAGTGTTGGTGGAGGTAGCGATTTATTGATAACTTATGATAAAGGTGCAAATTGGAATAAAATTTATGCTTGCCCAGACTATGTTACAGTAGGAGGCATCTCTCTGAATAATATTTTTAGAATTTGTAATGACAAAACATTATTAGCCAATTTTAGCCGAGGTATTCGTGATAATAAAGGTATTCTTGGTGAAATTCCTGAATTTTGTGTTTCAAATGATAACGGCAAATCATGGAAACCTGTTGGTGCTCCTGGCGGTATGCCAGTCAATGATTTATTATATTTACCTGATGGTACTGTGTTAGTTATTAATACTGAAAGAAATATATATCGTAGCTCAAAACCTATTGGGTGCAAAAAAGAATCAGACATACAATTTGGTACAACAGTAATTACACATGGGTTTCAACTCGGTGGACAAGCACCTGTAAATAAAGGAGAATGGATATATGAAATGGCAAATACTATTTTACAAAAAGCTAACAATAAAGGTTGTATTCGACTGTATGATAAATTCTCGGGGAATTTTAAAAATTTAACAGATAAATGCCCAAACCCTAACGGCGATGGTGAAAATATTCTAATGTTTAATTGGGCAAATGAAAGTAATTTTAATTCAAAAGGTTATAGCGAAGCTGCAGGTGATGCATTATTTTCTTCATTGTTGATGGGGAATGATAAGAAAGAGTTTGATTTGAATAATATACATTTCATAGGTCATAGTAGAGGTACTGTTGTTAATACTTTAACAGTAGAAAGGTTGTTATTTTTAAAAAACAATTACCCGAAATATGCTCAAATTAATATTGACCAAGTTACAAACTTGGATACACATGATTGGGGAGCAAATAATATATCATCAGATATTGACGATGCTCACCCAGAAATGACTATTGCAGACCCTATTGACCATATTAAAAATAATGGTACAATTGCTTGGAAGGGAGTAAATTTTAATGATTCTTATTATCAAGACAATGTTTATTTAGACTTGACGGGAAGAAGAGTTAAAGGCGCGGATAATTATTATTGGGATAGTGGAACCTTAAATGCTAATATAGGGCATACTACAAATCCATTTGGAATTGGGATATATGACGTTTATAAACAAACAATTAATGGAAAGAACCTTATTGGGGGAGGCTATCATTTTTCAAGGATAGGGAATAATACATCTGCACGTGATAGTAGGGGAATTGGTGAAAAAGATATAACATTTGACTTCTATAATAATTTAAAAATTCAAGGAGCTAATGTTGATAGAGTAAGAGGAATTGTTAATGGTTCATTTGATAGAGGTTATTCAGGTTGGGAAGAACATGGAGGAACTAAACCAGCTTTAACAAAAATATCAGAAATGAGAACTTCTTTACATTGTGAGGAGTGCGCTAAATTAACTATTTCGGATAGTTTAGTTCATAATAGATTCTATATTCCTATCAATGCAAAAAGTATAAAATTTCAGTATAAAGCAGCAAAGTTTAAAAATGGCAAACTCAAAGTTAGTGTTTTGGACGGTGTAACACTAAAAGAAATTCAACTAAAATCGATTGAAATAATTGAGAAAGCCGATTTTATAGAAGAAGTTATTGGTATATCTGAATGTCAAGGCAACGTAGTTAAATTGAAATTTGAATTCATTACTGATTTCGCAAATACAGAATATTATCCTCAATTACTTATTGACAATGTTAAGTTATCAACTGAAGGTGTAATAGGTCAAAAAAAACTTCCCTTAAATAATGAAAATGTAAATAGAGAAACCCCAAAAAATGAAAATGCTAATATTCAAATAACATCTAATGCAATAGTAATAGGAAAACTGAACAGTAATTTCAACACAAACGAAGGTTGGAGTACAATAGGTGGAGAAGCTATTTTTGAAAAAGGTAAAGTGTCATTAAAACCAGACAAAAATGGTACACCTGTAAAATTGTTTTCTAATGCCTTTAATATTTCTGCAAATGCCAGTCAATTGAAGCTAAAAATAGCTAAAAATCTTGTTGGAAAAGGAGAAATAAAAGTTTCATTGAAGAATGTAACAACAAACGCAACAGATGATATTTATAGTTCAAAAATTAATAATGTAGTTAGCAAGATTGATAATTTTCTCACTAATGCAAATAAAGTATTAGATGGAAATTCAAATTTAAAGAAGATTGAACCAGTTTTTGAAGAAATTACGATTGATATTTCAAAATATGCTGGCACAGTCGTGTCATTAGAAATATACTTTACAAATACAGGAAGCTCAAAACAACCTATTATAATTGATGGGATAACGATTAACTAAATAGAAGAAAAGACTAAAACTAACAAAAATACTGAGGGGTATAAAAAACCTAAATAAATAAAAAAGCCGTTTTAGCTAAAAAAAAATAAAAAATTGCTGTTTATGCGACGACAAAAAAAATAAAAAAAAATACGGCGGAGAACACCGTGTTCACGCCAACCCGCCGCCAAAAGCCCCCACACAAAAGCCCAACGGCGGCGGGTATGCGTGAACACAACCGTTCTTTGCAATGCCTACGGCATTGCAAAGAACAAGCGCACTGCCAAAGCCCTCGGAACACATCTTTCTGAGAACAGGCACTACAAAGAACTCTGCACTGCCGCAAAGCAGGACTGCCTTCGGCAGTGCGCTTGTTCGATGAAATAAAAAATAAAAAATAACCTCGCCAAATTAAATTATCAAAAATTTCGTTTTATCTTTGTTTCACAATAGATAATTTTATCACACTTTAAAAAACAAGAATTATGAAAAAAGTAGTTATTTTATTTTTGTCAGCCGTAATATTCTTAATGTCATCTTTCAAGGTTACAGCCGATGATCCCAAAACAGCAGCAGGTGCTAAAAATATTTTTGCTACCTACCGTACAAATTATCCCAAATCACCTTTAGGGAAAAAGCCTGGTAATTTTGGGTATTTGCACGGAACAATTACTGGGTCAGTAGAGGGAAAAAATATCAATGTGACAGCAAGTAGCAGTGACATTGTAGGTTCGGCTGGTTGCGAAACCGAAGATGATATTGTGAACGGTAAACCCTATTTTACTTTCCTAATTGTAAGCAGAGGAAATGAAAAAAGAACCGCAGAAAGTACTGATGCTTGGAAAAGATGTACCGACTCTGAATACAAGTTATTGAAAAATTTAATAAAAAAAACAGGAGGTTTAAAGGGGAAAGTATATAGCGGTGTGACTGGTAGTCTTGTTGTCGCCTCTGAATATAAATATTGTTTATCGTGTAGAAGTGTTATTGACCAGTTCAAGGTAATGTTCCCTTCTATTACGATTACTGAGATTGAAGGCGTTAGAACCACAGCAGCCGACACTCCCGCAGAAGAATATTTTTTTTAATTTTTTAAATCAATATCATTATGAAAATATTTTTTAGAGCAGGTGCTACAACCTTAATTGAAAATTTTGTAGAAAAGTTTAACCAAGAAACTAATTTAGATATTAAAATTGTTGTAAACGATGAAGATGAAGTAACATCAGTAACATTAACGTCTAAAAAAATTACGGCAAGCCAAATCTTTGATTTAGGTCTAAGATATGGGATGTTGGTTGAACAAATGAGAGCGCAAGGGCATAAAGATTTATGATGCTCTTTTGCCTAACATTAGTATTGGGACAAGTTTATTTTCATCGGCTTGCCATTTCTCAATATAAATGATTAAGTAACGAGTAAATAATAACTTGGCGTAATTAAATTTTGTA
>JANMGN010000705.1:0-2851 GCA_031374645.1 Chitinophagales bacterium
GTGATGATGCCTCAGTTAGATGGGATAGAAACTTGTCGTCGTTTGCGAGAAATGCCAGAATTTAAACAAACGATTATCATCTTTTTGACCGCACGTAATGAAGATTTTACGCAAGTAGCTGCACTTGACGTTGGTGGCGATGATTATATTTCAAAACCGCTAAAACCACGTGTTTTTATCAGTCGTATCAATGCGCTTTTGAGAAGAATAGAAAATAACAATACAAAAACAGACAAAAACGACGATAATCTGATTATTTTTGGCGATTTAACGATTGATAAAGACAAAATAAGTGTTATAAAAAATAATGTCCAGATTCCGCTTGCAAAAAAAGAATTTGAATTACTCTGCCTCCTGCTTTCTCGCCCAGGAAAAGTATATACTCGTGCTGAAATTTTTCACAAAATTTGGGGCAACGATGTCATCGTTGGCGATAGGACGATAGATGTACATATCCGAAAATTACGTGAAAAAATCGGCGAGGAATACATCGGCACAATCAAAGGAATCGGATACAAAATTGAAGGATAAAACAACTGTTTTTTGATGATAAATAATGCAAACCCTAAGCAAATTTCTTTTGCGGCAGCACTGATAGTTACCTCTCTTTTTATACCTTTTTTGTACGTCGTAGAAAAGGCTTTTAAGATAAACTTTAATGGTTTTGTACTATTTAATGTCCTGATTTTCTACTTTTTAGCTACTTATTTGTGCTTTTTGTACTTTATTGAAAAGTTTATTTACAAAAAAATAAAAATCCTTTATAAGACTATTTTGAGCCATAAAATTACGCCCGATAGCCTCATGAAAAAGAACAGCGACGAACTCATGGAAGACGTAGAAAACGACGTGATAAAATGGGTCGTAGAAAGTCAAAATCAAATACAATCGTTACAAACTTTGGAAGAATATCGCCGTAATTTTGTCGGTAATGTTTCACACGAATTACGTACGCCAATTTTCAATATTCAAGGTTTTTTAAGCACTTTACTTGACGGCGGTTTGGAAGATTCTGAATTGACGGAACGATATGTCAATCGTGCTGCACAAAATGCAGAACGCTTGCAAATTATTGTAAATGATTTGGAAACTATTTCTAATTTAGAAAACGGAAATATGGTACTGGAGTTGGAAAATTTTGATATTAAAGATTTGGTAAATGATGTTTTTAGCGATCTTGAAATAAAAGCAGAAGCAAAAAATATTCACCTTACTTTTAAAGAAAATTACAAATTAAATTTTAATGTAAAAGCAGATTACGAAAGTATTCGCCGTGTTTTAGACAATTTAATTAAGAACTCTATAAAATACAACAACGAAGGCGGCACTACACGAATTGGTTTTTACGACTTAGATAAGCATATTTTGGTAGAAGTGGCGGACAATGGCGCAGGTATTTCCGAAGAGCATTTGCCTTTTTTATTCGACCGTTTTTACCGTGTGGACAAAGGTAGAAGCCGTAATGAAGGTGGTTCTGGTTTGGGTCTTTCTATCGTAAAACATATCTTGGAAGCACACAAACAAACTATTCAAGTCCGAAGTACAATAGGAAAAGGAACTACTTTTGGTTTTACCTTGCAGAAATAAAAAAGCTCTAAATTCTTTGAATTTAGAGCTTTTTTACAAAAACTATTTTTCTCACAATCTATCAATTTCACTTTCAGAAAGTCCTGTTGCTTTCATGATAATATCGGTTGGAACGCCACTAATTTTAAGTGCTTTCGCAACTTCTATTTTGCCTTTTATTTTGCCTTCATCAAAAGCAGTATCAATGACACCTTTCAAATCACGATAGATTTTCAAACTCTGCTCGTAATCGTGTAGTTCTTCTTCGCTGTATTTTGCAATTTCAGCTTTCTCAAAGGCTTGTATAAAAACATCGTCTTTAAAAATTTCTGGAATACTCTGAAAATCTTCTAAATGCCGAATAAAGTACAACCATTTATCCAACCTCGTTTCAAGTTCATACTCTTTTTTTACGAAATGAGGCATTTCTAAATAAACAAACTTCAACTTATCGTAAAAAACCTTATTATTTTGGTCTTTTAGCTCAATTGTATGTAAAACTTCCCCTTCTCCGTTTCTAACTTTATCATCAAATTTGAAATCTAATATTCCAACACAATAAACATATTTGAGTTGATAATTCCACTCGCCCTTTTCTGCTTGTTCTTGTATCGGAAAAGTGGCGTAGTAAACGGTTCTATCTTTGAAATAATTTTGTTTCGCTTTTTGAAGTTCTACTATTATTTTTTCTCCTAACTTATTCTCACAATAAATATCATATATGGCTCTCCTATCTTCTTCTGTCTTGCCGAGTTTGTCTTTATCTTTAAAAGACAAATCTATAATTTGAGTTTCAGGCAGCAAATTGCGCAAGAAGTCAATCAACATTGGCTTACTTGCTTCTTCTCCAAAGATTTTTTTAAATCCAAAATCAGTAAACGGATTTACATATTTTGCTTTCATTTATTTTATCTGAAATATGATAATTTGTTGTAATTTAGTGATTTACACCTACGCCAGTTTCGGAAATCTCATTTTTGCAAATTCAAAAAT
Source organism: Chitinophagales bacterium (assembly GCA_031374645.1). Taxonomy (GTDB): domain Bacteria; phylum Bacteroidota; class Bacteroidia; order Chitinophagales; family Saprospiraceae; genus CANHEE01. The sequence goes on from JANMGN010000705.1 coordinate 2,560, forward strand.
ACCAAAAAATACACCGCAGAAAAACAAATCGCCCATCATCGTGTTGCCAAAAAACGGAATCGCAGCTACGAAACACGCTACAAAACCTTCCGCAGTTTTAGGATATAGTCCGCCTTCGAGGAAAGTAGCCAAATTCGTAACTACAAAAAATATCAAAGAAGAAGTAACGCTTGCCAATACGACGTTTTTAGTTTTTATATTTTTTAAAATAGTTTGACTTGCCAAAATCAATAAGCCAAATGCTACATAAATCCAAGGCGAAGTTATCCAAACGGTATTATTTGTGCCATAC
>JANMGN010000075.1:0-1703 GCA_031374645.1 Chitinophagales bacterium
CAAGGTAAAACCAATTTTTATATCGCCCGAAGCTGGGTTTGGTGCAACTGGGTACAACTGATTTTTTACGCTATAAAAATTCAAATCTTCTGCCGCTGTGATACTCGTTTCGAGGTTAAGATTTTCATCTCCTGCCTGATAACTTACCCAACTAAATGGCAAATAATACATTTCGTCAGAAGTGTTTTCGCCCCAACTAATCGCTTTAGGCGGATTATTCGGATTATTGATATTAGCGGTCGTATTATCGTATTTTGCGTAAGCGTGAAGCACTGTGCCTACTGGCAGAACAATAGGTTTTTTGTAAGAATACGTCCCTTGCCAATTAAAATCCCATTCTTTTATCTGTACCAAATTCACAGTATCTTTTTTAGGTGTTACTGCCAAAACGACCCAACGTTGCCCTAATTTGTGCATGTGCGGAGAGATATTGAGCAAAGATACCTTTTCGGTGAACGTATATACACCATGAAAATCTTTAACTTGATTGGCTGGAATAAAAAACGGCCCATTGGTCAAAACACCAGTAAGTGGTACTAAAACCTTACTTTTTACCAAACGTTTGGAAGGTGTTTTAGAAAAAAACAAATTGATAGAGGTGCTATCCCATTCGTCAGTAGCCGTCGGTGCGTAGTGCATTTGTAATTTCAAATCCGATTTTGGAGCTAAGCGTTGCGAAATACCATTGTTGTAAATAATAGGTCGCATACCTGGCACATAGCCTGGCAACTGATTGTCCAAACCAGAAAGTGCGCTTGAACTTCCTCCTGCGTAGCCATATTCAGCAGTTTTTGCATCCTCGGCAGCAGCAGTTCCTGTCGTATCCGCCCAAGCCAAAGTATGATGCACAATACCTGCATTTCCTGGTCGAACCTCCATCGAAACCAAGTATTTTGCCTCTGTCAAGCCCGTCGGAATCACAAAATAACGGTACTCATCTTTGCCATTTCCTTTGTGTTTATAGGCTTGTTTGAAAGAAACAACCTTATCTGGCACGCCAACTTGTGAGCCTTTCGGAAAAACAGGAACTTTTGGTTCGAGTTGCGAATTGCCCTGCGGTGTTCCTTGTTTTACCCAATCGCCAATGGTTTTTATCTCGGCATCGGTCAAGTAATTTTCGCCTTGAAAATGCGAAAAACTCGGATTTGCTTTCCAAGGCGGCATATAACGAATACTCGTTACGTAAGCAATCATTGTGGACCAGTTTTTTACCTCGTTGTAATTCGTCAAGGCAAAAGGCGCAACTTCGCCGCTTCTGTGACAAGTCGTACAATGATTGTAAATAATTGGCGCAACGTGTTCGCTAAAATTTACGTTTTGTGCAGTTAGGCAAAAGGTATTTGCTATACATACTACCAATAAAAGGATATTTTTTTTCATATTTGTAATTGATATTAATTTTTTATTTTTTGGTTCGTTCGTGATTTTGGCGAACAGACCTCACGGGTTTTAAAAACCCGTGAGGTCTGTACGCCAAAATCATAGATAATCCTTATTTTTGAATAAAACAACCAACTGGTTCTGTTTTTTTTACCGTAACACATTGATTTTGAGTAATTTGTAAAAGTGCATCACGAAGATAGAAATCCGTGATAATCTGCCTGCGTTTTCCGACACGCTCAAAACTATTGTCTATTTTTCCTTCGTACAGAACTTCTTGTGTATTATTTTTCACTACAAAAACTTGCCCCAAAAAATGACAC
>JANMGN010000739.1:0-4353 GCA_031374645.1 Chitinophagales bacterium
CTAAATTTTCTCAGAAAACTAACTATAATCGTACTCCTTTTTGGTGTAAAAAATATCGCTTTTGCACAAAGCGAACTTAAATTAGGAGAAAATTCGGGTGCAAAAAACAATTCTGCTGTTTTAGAAATAGAAAGCACGAAAAAAGGTTTGCTCATACCACGTATGACGACCGTCCAAATGAATGCCATAGTCACGCCCGTGACAGGCTTAATGATTTATAACACTGATTTGAACTGTATCCACTATTATTTTGGTGGTTGGAAAAGTCAGTGCGACCCTGGAAACTTAGGAGCTTGGGCTTTATTAGGAAATACAGGTACTAATGCAGCGACAAATTTTTTAGGAACAACCGACAACATCGGATTAAGTTTCCGAACCAATAATATATTAAGAGCAAGCCTTTCATCAGGCGGAAATTTTGGAATAGGAATTGCAACACCGACTTACAAATTAGATGTACAAGGCACAAATCCATTACGATTGAATGGTTTAGTAGCAGGTGCATTAACGGATAGTATTTTGACCTCAAATGCAGGTGTAGTACGCCGTATTTCAGTAAGTCAATTGACAGGAGCGACGACAAATACCTTAGGCTTAGCAGGAAATACCTTGACAAGTACGGTAAATGGCATCGCAGCGACCTCAAACGCAGTATCAAGCGTTGCTAATACCTCAACAGCGAATACTTTATTGACGACTATCAATGGCGTAGCAGGAACAGGCGTAAATATCATTAATACGAATACTACAAGTTTAAGTGGAACAAGTTTAGTAACCAATATAAATGGTGTAGCGAGTACAGGATTAGATATAGCACCAGCCATCGGCTTGACAGCATGGAGATTATTAGGAAATGCAGGTACAACAGAAGCGACAAATTTTTTAGGAACAACCGACAACATCGGATTAAGTTTCCGAACCAATAATATATTAAGAGCAAGCCTTTCATCAGGCGGAAATTTCGGAATAGGAATTGCAACACCGACTTACAAATTAGATGTACAAGGCACAAATCCATTGCGATTGAATGGTTTGGTGAATGGAGCAGCAACGGATTCTGTTTTGACTTCGTCAGGTGGAATAGTACGTCGCCTCTCGGCATCTGCACTAACACAAGCAAACGCATGGGGTTTATTGGGAAATGCGGGTACTAATACAACAACTAACTTTATAGGAACGACAGACAACGTAGCATTGGTTACAAGAACCAATAACGTAGAACGTATGCGTGTTACAGAAACTGGAAATGTAGGCGTTGCAACAGCAACACCAACTTCTACTATGCAAGTAGCTGGCTCTTTTGCAACAGCAATTCGTTCTGTTTCTGCAACAGCAGCAGCAACAATTACAACAGCCGATTGTACTATTTTAGTCGATTGTACAACGGCAGCAATAACGATGACTTTGCCAGCTGCAACTACTTGTAGCGGACGAACTTATACTATCAAAAAGTTAGACGCTGCAAATGTTTTAAGTTTCAATTTACCCTTGATTTTAGATTTGTCACAGTCTTTATCAAGTACAACAATGGCAACAACTTTGACTATTCAAAGCGATGGTACATCTTGGTATATTGTCAATAGATTCTAATTATTTTCAAGTATAAAAAGATTTTTTTAGATACTATTATTGAATTATTATTAGCTCTAAAAATTTTTTCCAAAGAAAAAATTTAAGATGGGTTGTTCTAAAAAATATAAAAATGTTTTCACTCAATAACAACAAGCGTTTTCTCCTCTTAGCAGCATTATTTTTTGCCTTTTTTATCAAAATAAATGCTCAAACAGAGTTGAAAATTGGTGGTAATGCAGGGAGTATTGCGCCTTCGGCAGCTTTTGAAGTACAAAGTACTACAAAGGGCTTGCTTTTGCCAAGGATGACTACAGCCCAAATGAATTTGATTGCATCACCAGCAACAGGTCTGATGATTTACAATACTGATTTGAATTGTATTCATTATTATTTTGGTGCTTGGAAAAGTCAATGCGATCCTGCAAATTTGGGAGCTTGGAGTTTATTGGGAAACATAGGAACTAATGCAACAAACAATTTTGTAGGAACGACAGATAATATTGGATTAAGTTTTAGAACAAATAATTCAATACGTGCAACAATAACAAACGATGGGAAATTCGGCATTGGGCTTACAACACCTATTGCACCAATGCATGTTCAAGGAAATGCAACCAATGTGGCCAACGGTAGAGCTGTTCTTTTTGAAACAAATATTAATTCAGCTACAAATTCACAAGATGCAGTTCAGATTTATGCGAATATATCCCCTTCGTCTGTTTCTAGTCAAACAGCAACAGGATTAAATTCACAAGTTTATACTACTGGAAATAATTTATTGAATACTACGGTGCAGGCAGTTAATGGCGGTTTATTTAATAATTCCACATCGATTTTAGAAAAAGCAATTGCATTTAAGGCCTTTAACTCGAACAACACCACTGGTACTGTAAACAATACTTATGGTTTTTATGCCGCTAATCCTGGTAATTTATCAGGAGTTATCAATAACAATTATGCGCTTTATTTAGAGAATCAAGTGAGTGCTACTAATAATTATGCTATCTATTCGCTCGGTGGCAAGAGTTATCATGCTGGTAATTTGGGAATTGGAATTGCAACACCAACCTATAAGTTAGATGTACAAGGTACAAACCCATTACGTCTGAATGGGTTACAATCAGGCGCATTAACCGATAGTATTTTAACCTCAAATGCAGGTGTGGTACGCCGTATTTCAGTAGGACAACTTACAGGAGCGACAACGAATACCTTAGGTTTATCAGGCAATACTTTGACAAGTACGGTAAATGGCATAGCAGCGACATCTAATGCAGTATCAGGTGTAGCAAATATATCTACAGCGAATACGCTTTCAACGACAGTAAACGGTGTAGCAGGAACAGGCGTGAATATCATTAATACAAATACTACCAGTTTAAGCGGAACAAACTTGACGACCACGGTAAATGGGGTAGCCAGTACACCATTAGATTTATCTCCTGTTATAAACACGACAGCTTGGCGCTTATTAGGAAACAGTGGAACAGTTGATGGAACAAATTTTATAGGGACAATAGATAACAAACCCTTTAATATACGAGTAAATAATCAAAAAGCAGGTCGTATTGGTTTTGATGTAAGTGGCGAAACTTATTTTGGTTATCAAGCAGGAAATACGAGCAATACTGCTTCGGGAGTAACCGCAATTGGCTATCAAGCGGGTAGATTGAATACAGGAAACGAAAATACTTTTACAGGCTATCAAACTGGTTATTCAAACACAATAGGAAATGAAAATACTTTTATGGGGTATCAAGCAGGTTACTCCAATACGACTGGTTATTTTAACCTTTTTACAGGAAATCAGGCAGGGCGTGCCAATACTACTGGTAATGCAAATGTAGCTTTGGGATATTTTGCAGGCTATGCTAATACAACAGGCGGAGGAAATGTAGCAGTTGGTTTTGCTGCTTTAAAATCAAATACAATCGAAGGGGCAAATACCGCTATTGGTAATCAAGCAATGGAAAATTCTACTATTGGAGAGTACAATGTTGCAGTAGGAGCTTCTACGCTCAAATCCAATAAAAGTAGTAATAATGTCGCTATTGGTTATCAAGCACTTTATGAAAACACAACAGGAAGTGGCAATATTGGGATAGGAACAAATGCTGCTGGTTCAAATACAACGGGAGGTGCCAATACCGCTGTCGGCTATGGTGCAATGATAAATAGTACAACAGGCTCAAGTAATACGGCAATAGGAGAAAGAACTCTATATAACAATACATCTGGTACACTCAATAATGCACTTGGAGTATGGTCAATGTATGGCAATACAACTGGTAGTGGCAATACTGCCTTAGGCACTTTTTCACTCAACTCCAACAATATAGGTAATGATAATGTTGCGATAGGTAACAATGCCCTTTATACCACTAATGGCTCAAGAAATGTCGGTTTGGGTAATTCGGCAGGGTCAAGAGTGTCGTCTGGTACAGACAACTTACTATTGGGTAATGCCGCAGGAGATTACCTTACTTCTGGTTCTCGTAACATTATTTTAGGTTATCAATCGGGTGCGCAAATTACAACAGGAAACAACAATACACTCATCGGCGTTGGTGCAAATGTAACTGCCTCGGGTGGAGCATTTACTAATTCGACTGCCTTGGGTTACAATGCAATCGTAGGAGCGAGTAACAGCTTGGTTTTAGGTGGAACTGGTGCTGATGCAGTAAATGTAGGTATTGGTCTGACAACTCCTACTTATAAATTAGATATTGCCTCAACAGCAAATCCTGTGAGAATGACTGGACTTCAGACTGGAGCAGCAAC
>JANMGN010000746.1:0-24165 GCA_031374645.1 Chitinophagales bacterium
CATGATATATTTTTTGCGTACAATATCATATTCTGCCATAAAAGTAGCGTCGCTGTATATCTTAAAAAAGTAATTTGCTAAACCCGATACATTCCATAAGTAACCGTTAGAAAGTAATTTTTTCACTCTTTGCTCGCTCATTACGGCGTACCCAGCCCTGATGCCTGCAATACCAAAGTCCTTAGACATACTTTTTACAATAATCAAATTATTGTATTTTCTAATAAGTTCCTCAGATGTGATTTGGGATAGGCTTGCGTCTTCGTAAGCAAAGTGAATAAAACTTTCGTCGATAATGAAATTTTCCACTTCTTTTGTAGCATTCATTATGAATAAAAGCTCATCTTGTGTGATATACGCTCCGTTTGGATTGTTTGGATTAATTATCACAACAGAGTCTGGTTTATGCTCTTTTATAAATTCAACAAAATTATCAGTGTTTAGCGTATAATTGTTCTCTTTTTTTAGTTCGTAATAGATGACCTCGTGTTCGGGTTTTATAAATTCGTAGTACGACGAAAATGTAGGAATAATAACACAAATTTTCTTTTTTACAAAATTATGAATGATTGCCTGTATGGCTTCAATTGCGCCATTGCCTACAAATATATTTTTTCCATCTACTCCAATTGCTTTTGATATTGCGTTACTAACATCGTAGTTTTGAGGTGGATAATACTCTAAAACATCTTTAAGCTTATTGCTTTTTATTAAATCCTGATCAAGATACTTTAAGAAGAGTTCTGTGGCGTAAGGATTAGACAAAAAGCAAGCATCTACCCGAATTTTGAGTTCAGGCACTTCCGTTAGTATCGTATCTATGCTCGGAGAATGTGTGCCCGAGAGAGATTTTAAATGTTGTATTTTTTCTTTAATAATCGAAGATGAAAACATAGTGTATATTATTTTTTAATGGTGTTATTCCTTTTAACAGAAAGTAATATAATTAAAGCGGCTAAATAAAATGGTAAGCAAGGAATTTTGTACCTAACAAGCGTTCCAAAGTTAGCTGTAGATATAGCAACAAATCCTGCAAAGATAAAAGTGAAAATAAAACAAAAAAATATAGTATTATTACTGTATAGGTTTTGCCAAAATTTTTTGATGCCGATTTTGTAGAGTACATAAACAGTAAAAATAATAAAAAAGAAACTCTCTATTGCACTCATAAATTGAATAGGCTTGCTGACCTCCCACAAAAAAGGACGGTAAAGTGCGGTATAAACAGCGACGGGAAAGAGTTTGGCAAAACCAATCGGAGTGGGGTCAAAGTTTCCGAGATTAAAGTTACTATCTCCACTATAAACTTCGTAGCCTTCTTTTTGCCGCTTTACTTCTTCTAAGACATTCTCTACTGCAAACTGCTGAACACCTTCCGACTGTGAAATGTATGAAGAAGAGGAGAAGAGTACGAAAAGAAAAATAGTTGTTGCAGTAAAGCTTCTTAGTATGCGGACTACTTTGGATTTTATTTTTTCATTGTATTTTCTAAAAATCCAAATAGCAAATGCTGGTATTAATGCAATGGCGATGTAGGGTTTAATTATAAAAATAATGTACAAGCCAAGTAATGTCTTAAATATACTTGATATTATTTTTTTTCTTATTATAAGTAGAGAGTAAGCGTTGTAAGCAAATAGTCCTAACCCTAAAATAGAGAGTGGGTCTTTTAGCAAGCCACAACTCCAAAAGGCAAAACTTGGAAAGAAGAAAAAACTATAGCCAAACTGCAGCGACAGATTAGGGTAGTCGTGTGTAAAAAGATCAAATAATTTTAGCACACCATAAAAGGCAAAAAAGGAAAAAAGAATAGAAATAGCCATATAACTATTGCCCATAAAAAAGCTAAATGGGACTGCTATTTGTGCTACTTTTGTTACACTAGTTCCTCTCATCCATATTACTTCTTGCTTAGATTGTGAGAGTATTTCAAGGTCTTCATCATCAAAAAATGCGTACTGTATAAAAGTAGGATCTTCTAATAACGCCTCTTTGATAGTAAGTACTCCCGCAAAATAATTATGCGTATCTACTTTATAAGCATAGGTATAATCTGCAATGTAGGCACCAAGTATTGTAAGTGCTATTTTGAACAGAAAAGCAGGAATAATTAATTTTTTAGCAGAATTATTCCTGTATCTACCGTTCTTCATTTTTTGGAGTACCCAAATCAAAAGTATAGTTACGACTGGTGCGACGATAATGTCATTGGAGTTGAATAAAACAACCTGTTCTGGTAAAACCATCTAATTTTAAGTGTTAGGCGTTTAGTATTAAAGATTTCCAATCGTCTATTTTTAACAGATAATCAAATTCTTTACCTCTTTGTTGCGCATTGAGCCTCATTTGATTGAGTTGCTCTTTGTCATTTATCAGAGATAATATTTCATCTACCCAAAGTTGTTCCGCTGGTAAAAAGGCTACTGAACTATTTTGAAATTCTTTTTCAAAAGTTGGCATAAGCACACCCGAAGCAGTCTTTTCTGGTGCAAGAAGTATAGTATCTAAATCCGAATTGGGTGCTAAAATTTCCCTCGGGCCGGATATACAGTCTGTTGATATAATTGGTGTACCACATATAAGGCACTCATTTAGAGCGTTAGGCATACCTTCTAAGGTGGAGGTAAAAATAAATAAGTCAGCATTTTTCATAAACTTATGCGGATTATCTGAGAAGCCCCAAAAATATAAACTATACCCTGTTGTAGGCTCTCCTTTACTTATTCCTTGGCAATAAGTTTTTATGCCTAAGTCAATAGCAAGTTGATATAATTTAGATTTCAACTCCCCTTGCCCCAGTAAAATTATTTTAATATCTGGCTTTAATTTTAGTAAATTAGGCAGGATACGGACTATATGCCACTGTGCCTTATTCATATTTAGCCTTGCTGCGCTCAAAAGTACTTTTCCTGAGTTAAAGATAGAGCTTTCTATTTCATTAAGTGGTTCAAGAGACCTATCTATAATGTACGGTATCTGATAAGAGTTATAGATTACTGTAATTTTTTCAGCATTTAAGCCATAATACTTTACAAAATCTTTTTTTATAAGTTCAGAATTGCAACATATTTTGTCTGCAAAAGGGTAAAGTACTCGAATGAAAAAATTATTAATTCGCTTTAGACCTTTTCTATTTTCTATTGAAGCGACTACTTGTGTGTTAAGAATTGCTGTATGCTTGAAAAATAGCTTTGAAATGATGTTAAGATAGTTAGACTGTTCTAAAAAACTAACTACAATTGCATCCGATTCAACATATTTTTTTAGTCTGACAATAGCAAAAATCAAAGATTTTATACGATAAAAAATACTAAATGTTTTTGAAGTATTTTTTACTCCAATATGCACCACTTTTTCTTTGTCAATATCGTACTCAACAGTATCGTATATAATGATATATTTATCAATATTTAGAAAACTATTCAACGAAATGGCTTGGCGTTCAGCACCGCCGCCGCCAAGACTATTACACAATACATATATTTTTTTATTCATCATACAGTAAAAGAACAAGTGTAGCCTACCATGTGTCGGTTTCCTTTTTTGTAGCCACTAAATGGTCTAAGTAAGTTTTCAAAAATTGAAACAACAATATTGAAAGGAATATAAAGCCATCTGATTTTTGAGGCAAAACTATTTTTATCTAAGAAGTAGAGTTCGTAGGTCGTGTAGGGCAAGAAATCACCGTAAATGGTTTCTTTACTTTTTATTTCGATACCGTTTGATAATATCAGCTGATCAAATTGATTTTCAAAAAGAAAATTAATGTGATCTTGTTTTAGAATTAAATCTTCTAATTTCTTTTTCGAAAAAAACCTGAGAATTTTGTAGGATATGCCGTAGTTATTAAGCTCTATTACCATGAAAAATTTATTTTGAGGCGTGACGAGTTTCTTTTTTGCCTTATTCAACAATGAAATTAGCAAGTCATCTACAATATGTGCATTGACATTTATAAGCAAAAACGTATCTACTGAGTGGTCATCAATCGGAATTTCGCCATTGCTACCATACTCTAATGCAGAAGTGTAGCCGTGTTCAATGGTAATTTCTTTAGGAAAACCTCCTATATCAACACCGTGAAAATTAATGTTTTTCATGCCCTTGGCGTATGCAATACCTTCTCCACAACCAATATCTAATACGTTTACCTCACTATTCGCACTTAATTGTACTTTTTTTAGACTTTTTTTTACGAAATAATCATGTCCAAAAAGGATAGGAAAAACTTTAGGTAGAAATTGATTGTCTTGAAATAGTGATCGGAGAGAACGCTTCGGATTTTTTGAATCATTATTCTCCGAGTTTGTTTTTTCTCTTATGTATTTCCAATAGGAAGTATCGTGTGACATTATTTAATTTATATTTTGTTTGATTTATAAAAATAAAAAAGTTGCAATGTAAAGCATATTGAGTAATTAATAATAAGTAACGTAGGAATTCCCAAAACGCCTAAATAAAATAAAACGGGATAAGATAAAATAAGATTTACAAATGCTACGATTGCTAATATTTTGAATAACCTTTTTTCGGTATGATTTATATAAAATGTGTATGATAAAAAAGACGAACACGTGTGTAGGAGTATCGCAATGAGCGTAGTTGCAAATACTTTTGATAACAAAGGCATTTTATCGGCATCTACTACCCCTCTTGTTGTTATTTGGAATACAAAATCTTTGGATAAAAATAGAAAAGATAATACTAATAACAAAAATAGAAATAAATTTTTTAAAATTCTAATGGTAATATAATAGTATTTGCGAACATCTATCGCATAGATTTTTGATAAATAAGGGAATAAAGACCTTAAAACAATTGCAAATCCACCCATGAAAATAAGATAAACTCTATCTATAAATGAGTACAAGCCAAGTTCTTCTTTTGAGCCAATTAGTCCAAAAATGAGTATATTTACAGAACTGTATAAATAAACAAAAAAGTAAGAAGAAAAGGCTATTAGTCCTTCTTTCCAAATATTTTTAACCGCTTCAACATTTAGAGCAAAAAAATAAATTTTTATAGTTGATAAGTAATAAATTTGGACTAATGTCACTACTCCTACAAAAAGACTGACAACTGCCTCTAAAAAAATAATATGCTCTAAAGAATTGGCAAAATTTGTAAAAAATACAAAATAAAGGTATATTAATCGAGAAATAAGGAGCGCCGTAAACTGATATCCTGCTTTTTGTAATCCAACCAACAGCCAGTCTTGATACAAGACTAATCCAAGTGCATACACTATTATACTACCCGCAACCCAGTTATAATGAACCATCAATGATGGATACAAATGCAACGCTACTAAGCAAAGGGCAATACTTACAACAGCATTGAATACTTTGGCAAAAAATATACTGGTTTGTAATTCACTTAATTTTTCGTTATTCGGCGCACTCGTTACATACCGCACAGTACTTAAAGTGAATCCAAAACCAATAGTCAAAGCAGTATAGCCAAAAATAGTTTGTGCGATTGAGTACTGACCTAACTGTTCCAAACCAATCCGTTTCGCTATGATTGGTAGGATAAATAAAGGTATAAGATAATTTATTGCTTGACCAAATCCTGAGTAAAAAATATTTTTTATAACAAGTAATTTTTCAGCACTTAAACTATTTATTTTTTCTTTTATTGACATTTACTTCTCTTTTTAGTTAGTCTAACAAATTTTTTTAGTAAAATAATAGACACCCCATAGGATTATTCCTAACTGAAGAATAGAAGCACTCACAAAAGAAAAGGCCATACCAATATGTGAAAAGTAAGTAATTAAAATAACGAAAAGAAGCGTATTGAAAATAAACAGTACCAATGAAAGATACATCCCGTATTTCTGCCTACCCATTATTGTAAAAACATTTCCTATAATTCCTGTCACGAAAATGAAAGGTATTCCTAAACCCATAATTATGAAAACAAGTTTAGTGTAAGCGGGCAGCTTTCCGACAAGCATTATTTGCATCGGAATTGTGCTTACATATAGAAAACTGATGATGATACCTATGATAAAATAATACGATAAAATCTTGAGTAAAGCATAAAAAAATAGGTCTTTGTTTTTTTGATATAACTTATTTATTTTTTCAAATAAGGATATTCCTATTCCATTAGAAACTGCAGTAAAAACAGTGATAGCCATGAGTGCAGAAGAAAATACACCTACGCTTTCGTCGTCAAGAAAATAACCTATGGTAAAAATATTGATGCGAGAACTGAGCTGAAAGACAAGATTATTGAGCGCAATAGGCCATGTTTCCAATATTAAATAACGTGTTAGACTGCCTTGTTGTATTTCATAACTGTTTATTTTGAAAAATTTATGCTTTAAGTAATTATTTATAAGTAACGTGAAAAATGATGCGCTTAGCATTGCATAGTACACAAACTCTATTTTTTTCTCATAAAATATCACTAATACTGTTAATAAAAGTGAAAGAAAGGCATTAGAGGACTTTATAAGTGCATAAACTGAAATTTTTTGAGTTGATTGAAACGTTGTAAAAAAAGTTTCATTGAGCGAATCTGTTCCTTTTGCCAATAGCAATAAAAGCAATAATATAGAAGTCGTTTGTGTAAAAAAAAAATGGCTAATAATCACACAAAAAATAGCTATTAATGCTATAATTACACACCGTATTGCGAGTACTTTGTTTATATAAAATAATGCAGACTGCGGATTATTGGTTATATCTCTCCTAATAATTGGACTAAATGCACCTCCTATTCCTACGATAAAGACTTGGGAAAACGCATACGACATATTGAAAAAACCCATTTCTGTTATGCCATAATTTCTGCTTATCAAGATATTGATTACAAATAAAACGCCCAGATTGATGTATTCAGCTGATAAAACAAGAATAATTTTTTTGAATAGGCTTCTTTGAAAAAATTTAATTCGAGAGAAGGCTATCATTCGGTTTTATTATGAGAAATTTTTCGAAGTAAATCAATATGTTTATGGAGTATGTTTGTTTGTTCGTGCCACTGCATAGCAAAGTCAAAGCCATCTTGTTGCATTTGTTTTTTTTCAGAGATACTCATATTTAATACTTGAACCAACCGTTCGTAAATTTCGTCTTGGGTAAAAGCATATAAAATTGGCGGTTTTGTGTTTCCATAAAAATCGTCATCTGTGAACGCAGTTAGTAGTAAGGATTTAGACGCCAGCGATTCTATACTACCAAAGCCGAAGCCAACTCTTGGGATACTATCTTTAGGAAACCGTTCAAACCACTTGTCGTGACCAAAATTATCTACCATGACAATATTGGGGAGGGCTTGAAATTTTTTGAGCTGATATTTAGGCATATCTTCCATCCACTCAACATATTGCTCTATGCCAAGCTCTTTGATTAGAGCTTTGCTCGCATTGATGTCAATTCCTTTATTAGAAGTAATAAACTTTACATTCGGGCTAAACTCTTTCACAAATCTTGAAAAAGCCCTAATAAATTTGTCATTCCCTTTTAAATCATTCCAGACAGAGTGCCAAGAGTGTCTTGACAACATAAAGAATACTACATCATATCTCTTGTATGCTTCGTAAAGTTGCTCATCAAGTTGTACCCCATAATTTTTTATATCTTTGGGGTAATTCCAGAGATAAGTTTTGTCTTGAAGTCCAAATTTCTTGATATAAGAATTATTTTGAAACCCCATTGATATAATGATTTTTTTAGCATGGGTTTTCAACGCTTTTTTTTGCAGAGGGGCATAAGTGAGTATTTTAACAAACTTTCTGAACTTATCACCAAGCGTTGTTTGCGACTTAAAAATACTTTTCAAGCCCACTATTGCGTCTATTGAGTGAAGATCTGAGCCTAAACTATGAAAAACAAAAGGCACTTTTGCCTTCATTGCTAATATTGGACCCCATCCAGAAACCAAAGCTATATCGCACCTTGAAAAATTATCAATCATAGCTCTTGTTTGAGCATTAGGAAGCAGAAAAAATGGGAACGTATCGTAATAATGTACCCAATCTGGTAAATTCTGAGGGCTATATTCGGGGTAGTCCCACCACGGGAAATCTTGCTGCGAAGAAGATGTATTGTCTAAAAATACTTCTGCATCTACTCCTTGACTCCGCATTTCTTTTGCAAGATTAAACGCACTATTTAGTGTATTTCCATAAACAAATACTTTCATTACATTTTTTTATTTTTATAAAAATCTCTTATCAACTTACAAATAAAAAGTATTTGTTTTTTCTGTAATGTACAGTAGAGTGGTAAGCGCAAAAGGCTATCGGAATACCTATCAGAATTGGGTAATAATCTACCATCGTGCTTTGTTGCATAAAATTGACTTTTGTGTAGGGAAAGATAGTGGAAAGTTGCCATTATTCCATTTATTTTTAGAAATGAAATCAGCGCCGATCGCTCCTCTTCATGAGCACATAAAATATAAAAGATATGCCCATTGTTTGTTGCAAAATCATCTATTTTAGGTAGTATAATTGCACCACTTGCCTCCAAAGAAATGAGCTCCTGGTAATAAGTTTTCCAAATTAAATTTCTTTTTTGTTGAATTGTATCCAAAGATTCCAGCTGAGCAAGCAGAAAAGCCGCAGTAATATCAGAAGGGAGAAATGACGAACCAATATCAACCCAACTGTATTTATTAATTTCTCCTCTAAAAAAGCTACTCCTGTTTGTTCCTTTTTCTCTTATGATTTCAGCCCTGTTTATAAACTTTTTGTTATTTATGGCGAGCATTCCACCTTCTCCACTACTAATATTTTTAGTTTCATGGAAGCTGAAAGTAGCAAGACAACCAAAGCTACCCAATGGTTTATTTTTATAGAAAGAGTTAATAGCTTGGGCAGCATCTTCCACAACAAATATGCCGTATTTATCTGCGATTTCTAATATTTTATCCATATCACAAGCTATACCTGAGTAATGAACAACAACTATTGCTTTCGTTTTATCTGTAATTAGATTTTCTAATTGAAAAGCATCTATATTCGGATTGTGAAGATTGCTATCTGCAAAAACTATTTTTGCACCTCTTAGTACAAAAGCATTGGCAGTGCTTACAAAAGTAAAAGATGGCATTATTACTTCATCTCCTTCTTTAATATCGAGTAATATTGCTGCCATTTCAAGTGCATCAGTACAACTTGTTGTTAGCAGTACATTCTCAAAACCAAATTTTTCTTTAAATAAAGCGTTGCACTTTTTTGTAAAGTTGCCATCTCCTGATATTTTTCCAGATTGTAATGCTTCTCTTATATATTTTATTTCTTTTCCTGTTGAAAAAGGTTTGTTAAATGGTATGGTTGTTTTGGTTTGGATATTCATTTTTGGTGGTTTTTTTGATTTTTGCTGGTACTCCAGCTACTAAACTAAACGGAGGGATAATAGAGTTTTCACGAACTACGGCGCCAGCGGCAATAACACAAAAATCGCCTATTATGCATCCTTTTAAAATAACAGCATTTGTGCCTATATACACGTATTTTCCTATAACTGTGGGAGCATGATCAATTTCAGAATACTTGCCAGCACTAATACACCTTTTTACTGTATCATGGGTGAGTATCTGTGCTCCAGAAGATACATTAACGCCCTCTCCTAACACTACTTCATCGTACTCTCCATCGATGACGCAGAAAGGTCCAATCCAGCATTTTGGTCCAATTTTTACATTTCCTTTTTCAGTGCCTCTGATCCAGCAAAGTGGGTTATAATCGTTTTCATACATTGGGTTTTTTTTAAAGTTTTTAAATGATTAGGTTAAAAAAATTGGTTTCATTTTTTGAGTAATTATATCTTGTTAATAGTTTTGTTTGCACCAATCAAAAGTTTTTATCAACCCTTCTTTGACCCTTACTTTCTCTTGATAGTTTAATTTGTTTTTTATTTTGTTTATATCTGCCAAGCTGTGTGGAATATCTCCAATCCTTGTTGCGCCATAAATGGGCATTAAGTCTGATTTTGCAGCTTTTTGCAATGTAAAATAGAGTTCATTTAGCGTTGTTCTATCGCCACAAGCCACATTATAGATTTGATTTACAGCTTCTTTATCTTCTGTAAAAAGTGCCAAAAGGTTCGCTTGAACAGCGTTTTCGACATAAGTAAAATCTCTACTTACCGAACCGTCACCGTTGATAGTTGGAGAATTTCCTTTGAGTAATGCCTCGGCAAAGAGTGGGATTACGGCAGCGTAAGCACCATTTGGACTTTGCTTTGGCCCAAAAATATTGAAGTATCTTAGCCCAATGTACTCAAAATCAGCATAAGTTTTAGCAAAAACATCTGCATATAGCTCTACTACGTATTTGGTAACAGCATAAGGTGATAATGGTTTTCCTATCACATCTTCCACCTTCGGGAGCGTTTGGCTATCGCCATAAGTAGAAGAAGAAGCTGCAAATATTACCCTTTTTACCCCTTTTTCTTTTGCTGCACTAAATATATTTAATGAGCCTGTAATATTGACCGCATTAGTTGTTATAGGGTCATTAATGGAACGAGGCACTGAACCCAAGGCGGCTTGGTGTGTAATGAAATCCATATCTTCGCACACTTCTAAACAAGTCTGATAATCTCTAATATCGCCTTCTACAAATTCAAAATCAGTATTGTCGTTAAATTCTTTTAAATTATTGAGATAGCCCGTTGAAAGGTTATCAATTACTCGAACTTTGCCTACTCGTGGGTCATTTAGAAGCGCCTCTACTAAATTAGAGCCAATAAAACCTGCACCTCCTGTTACTAATATATTTTTTTTCATTATAAATATTGATAAATTGTTTTTTTTAGCTTAGAGAACTCTTTTTTACTTTACTTTTCTTAAATACTCCCCATAACCACTTTTAGCATATTTATCTGCCAAAGTAAGGAGTTGTTTTTTGTCAATAAATCCCATTCGGTAAGCGACTTCTTCTATGCAGCCAATTTTTAAACCTTGACGTTTTTCGATAACTCTTACAAATTCGGAAGAATCGTGCAAGGAATCAAATGTTCCAGTATCTAACCACGCTGTTCCTCTATTCAAAACAGCTACTTTGAGTTTATTTTGTTCTAAATAATACTTATTTACATCTGTAATCTCGTATTCGCCTCGTGGCGAAGGAGCGATATTTGCTGCTACTTCCAAAACACTATTGTCATAAAAATATAGTCCTGGTACGGCATAGTTTGATTTCGGATTACTTGGCTTTTCCTCAATAGAGATAGCAATTTTATTTCCATCAAATTCTACAACACCATAACGCTCAGGGTCGCTTACTTCATAGGCAAAAACCATTGCGCCTTCTGTATTTGACGCTTCCTGCAAAGTTTTACTCAGTCCGCTACCATAAAATATATTATCGCCCAATATCAAAGCGGCTTTTTCTTTTCCTATAAAAGGTGCGCCTATAACAAAAGCCTGTGCCAGACCGTTTGGTTTTTCTTGAATAGCGTATTCAAAACGACATCCTACTGCCGAACCATCGCCTAATAAACGCTTAAATTGCTCGTTGTCTTCGGGCGTAGTAATGATTAATATTTCTTTTATTCCCGCCAACATCAATACCGAAAGCGGGTAATAAATCATCGGTTTATCATATATAGGCATCAGTTGTTTGCTTACGCCCATTGTGATAGGATAAAGCCTTGTACCTGAGCCACCTGCGAGGATTATTCCTTTCATTTCGTTTTTATTTATACTGCTTTTCGTAATAGTCTTGATATTTACCAGAAGTCACATTTTGTAACCATTCCTGATTTTTTAAGTACCAATCGATTGTCTTTTCTAAACCCTCTTCAAAAACAAGTGAAGGTTTCCAGCCGAGTTCGTTTTGCAGCTTTGAAGCATCTATTGCGTAGCGGAAATCGTGTCCTGCTCGGTCGGTTACAAAAGTTATTAATTTTGCAGATTTACCTTCTGCCCTACCCAGTTTTTTGTCCATTATGCTGCACATCAAGCGTATCAAAGCGATATTTGTCCACTCGTTATGTCCTCCAATATTGTATGTTTCGCCATGTTTTCCTTTGTGAAAAATCGTATCAATTGCCGAGGCGTGGTCTTCTACAAAAAGCCAATCTCGTGTATTTTCGCCCGTACCGTATATAGGCAAAGGTTTATTATTCATGACATTATTGATACAAAGTGGAATTAGTTTTTCAGGAAAATGGTGCGAACCGTAATTATTCGAGCAATTTGAGATAATTACAGGCATTTTGTAAGTGTGAAAATAGGCACTTACCAAATGGTCAGAAGCTGCTTTTGATGCCGAATACGGGCTGCGAGGATCGTAAGATGTTTCTTCTGTAAAAAAACCTGTTTCGCCTAAGCTACCATATACTTCATCAGTAGAAACATGGTAAAACATTTTGCCTTCATAATTGTCTTTCCACGTTTCTTTTGCTGCTTGCAAAAGGGTTGCAGTTCCCATCACATTGGTTTTTACAAACTCCAAAGGATTGGAAATAGACCTATCTACGTGTGATTCTGCGGCTAAGTGTATAACCGCATCGAATTGATGTTTGTCGAAAATATAATCTATAAAGTCAGCATTAGTAATGTCACCCTTTATAAAAGTATAATTGGGAGCATTTTCAATGTCTTTTATATTTTCTAGATTACCCGCATAAGTAAGCGCATCTAAATTAAATATTTGATAATCAGGATATTGCGTAATCATTCTACGCACTACATGACTGCCAATAAAACCTGCACCGCCTGTAATTAAAATATTTTTTTTCATTATTTGCCTATTTTTTGCTCCCAAGCCCAAGCCGTTTGCATAATGTCTTCAATAGTATATTTTGTATTCCAGCCTAAAACATTTTTCGCTTTTTTGTTGTCAGCATAAACAGCAACTACATCTCCTGCACGTCTTCCTTCTATTTTATAATTTAATTTTTGTCCACTTATTGTTTCAAAAGCATTTATAGCCTCTAAAACGGTTACACCTTCGCCGCTACCTAAATTAATGACATTCAATTTTTCATTAGCTTCTGTTTTATCCAATGTATTTTCTATACTTTTTTGTAATGCTAAAGTGTGTGCGTGAGCCAAATCACAAACGTGTATGTAGTCACGGACGCAGAAGCCGTCACGTGTATCATAATCGTTTCCAAAGACCTGTAAAGCATCTCTTTTTCCAGCAGCTACTGCTGTAATCACAGGTACAAGGTTGAGCATTTTAGGCGAAGATTCTCCTATGTGATTGCTCGGATGCGCTCCTGCTGGATTGAAATAACGCAATAATGTAGCTTTGTGCTTCTCAGTTGAAGAAATAAAATCTTCAATAATTCGCTCGCCAATTACTTTTGTAAAAGCATAAGGAGATTCCGCTTTTTTCAAAGGCGTTTTCTCTGTAACAGGTAGTTTTGTAGGATTTCCATAAACGCTACAAGATGATGAAAAAATGAAATCTTCAACTTCATATTTTTTTGCAGCTTTCAAAATATTAGTTAAGCCTACTATATTGTTGGCATAGTAATCAAGCGGTATTTCCATACTTTCGCCTACATTTTTCAATGCTGCAAAATGTATAATTCCTCCTATTTTATGCTTTTTAAAAACCTTTTTTAGCTTTTTATAGTCGCATAAATCAACCTTATAATTCTTGATTTTTTTGCCAGTAATTTTATTTATTCCTTCAAAAACGTCTGTTGTGGCATTTATAAAATTATCCAAAGAAATGACTTCAAAGCCATTTTCAATCAAATCTACAATAGTATGGCTTCCGATATATCCTGCGCCGCCTGTTACTAATATTTTTTTCATTTTTTTGCTAATTTTTCTATCAGAATTTTTGTTATTCTTTCAGCCGCTTTTCCGTCCCAAAAAGGAATTTCACTACCTTTTTTTGTATTTCCGCTTAGTATATCTTTAATTTTTGAAAAAATAACTTCGCTGTCAAGCGTTGGAACAAGTTGATTAGTTCCCAAAAGTATGGTAATTGGACGTTCTGTGCTATCTCGAAGCGTTAAACAAGGTACTTGCAAAAAAGTAGTTTCTTCCTGTATTCCTCCTGAATCTGTTACGACAACGGCCGCATTCTCCATGAGCTTTAAAAATTCTAAATAGCCTTGTGGTTCGAGTAGAATAAGATTTTGGATACGCTCTAATTTTTCACTCAGTCCAAATTTTGAAATATTATTTTTAGTTCTTGGGTGGATTGGAAAAACAATTGTTCGTAATTCACTTATTTTTTCAAGTATTGAAATTATACTTATCAAGCCTTCTTCTGTATCAACATTCGCAGGTCTGTGCATAGTAACAAGAGCATATTGAGTAGCTTTCTTGCCTAATATATCTTCAATGTTTAAATTTTTTGCTTTATTTCGGTAAAAAGACAAACTATCTATCATACAGTTGCCTACAAAATGGATTTTGTTATCGGCAACATTTTCTTTGGCGAGGTTTACTAAACCGTCCTGTTCTGTTACAAAAAGGTATTCTGAAATACTATCGGTCAAAATTCGATTAATTTCCTCAGGCATTTTACGGTCGCCACTGCGAAGTCCCGCTTCAACGTGTGCTACTGGAAAATGCTCTTTTACAGCAACCATCGCACAAGCAATAGTACTAGTCACATCTCCTACAACCAAAACTAAATCAGGTTTTTCTGCTGCTAAAATAGGCTCAAAAGCCAGCATTATTTTCGCAGTTTGTTCGGTATGAGAGCCGCCGCCAATGCCAAGGTAATAATCTGGTTTTGGTAATTCGAGTTGGTTGAAAAACACATCGCTCATCTTAGCATCGTAATGCTGTCCTGTATGAACAATTTTGCTTTCAATCTTGCCGCTCGCTACAAAAGCACGGTGCAAAGGCGCAACTTTCATAAAGTTCGGTCGTGCGCCAACAATGGAGAGAATTTTAATTTTTTCTTTTTGGGTTTTGGTTTGCAATATTTTATAAGTTTTTTATTCAAAAATCAAATAATTTACTAACAGAAAATTCAAAATCTGGCAAAGCAGGCTGCGCATTTACCAACATATCGCCAAAATATATTTTGACATCATTTGGAGAAGTATAAACGTGTATTTTCTTAGTTTTTGGATGAATGTACCAAACGGTAAGCACTCCTGCATCAAAATAATCTTGAATTTTGGTTTCAATATGGTCAGCCGATTCGCTGTCTGATAAAATTTCTATGGCAAAAGTGGTAACCGCCTTTTTTCCAGTTTTCCTTGCCTCTGTAACTTGCTCTTTTGTATAAAAGGAAATATCAGGAATTCTTTTACGAAAATCGTCAATAGGCGTATCAGCTTCGGCATATAATAAACCTTTTGCTAAAAAAGCCTTTGTTTGCATAAAAAACTCCAATAAAATCTGATAAATTTCCAGTTCGTTTTGCTTCGTAGGTTGTTTTTTGATGATTTCACCGTAATAAAACTCGTAATTGTAATCAGTTTTAAGTTTGCTTTGCCATGCCTCGAAATCAGCAACCGTTACGAGTGCTTTGCGTACTCGTTTGCTGCCGTTTTTATTGGTCGGAAAAATTGGTGCTATTGCGGTTTGTGCTGTCATTTTTATCCTATTTTTTTACAAAAATACAGTTTTTCTATAAAAAAAGCAATTTTAACTATTGTAAATCTTCTCAATTATTTCCACTACTTTCATGCCTTCGAGTGCATTTGTAGCGATATTTGTTTTTCCTTTTAAACTATCTACTACATTTTGAATAATGTGGCGATGATTGTCGTTTTGAGTGGTTTCGAGATGAGGTGTTTCGTAGTTTTTGATGTGGCAAAAACTAATTTCATTCATGTATTGTCCGCTGATTTTTAGGCTACCATTTTCTGCAATAACCGTTAATGTGCTTTCCATGTTTTTATCCCAAACGGAAGTGGAATAATTGAAAACTCCTACTCCACCCTTTTCTAAGTCAAAATTGATGATGCCACTGTCTTCAAATTCTATCTGATTTTGATGGTTAAAATTGAAAAAACGGCTTGTAATATTTTTCACATCACCAAAAACCCAATATATAGTATCAATAAAATGAGAGAATTGTGTGAAAAGTGTACCGCCATCAAGGGCTTTTTTACCGTGCCAATCGCCTTTGTAATATCGCTCGTCACGGTTCCAATAAGCATTGATTTCTACCAAAAAAACTTTACCTAAAATGTCTTTTTCAACTAAATCTTTAAGCCATTTTGCGGTCGCTGCATAGCGGTTTTGCATAACGACAAATGCTTGTTTTTGATGATTTAAAGCTGTAAAAATGACTTGCTCACATTCAGTTTTTGTCAAGCCCATAGGCTTTTCTATTACAACGTGTTTTCCCGCTTCGATTGCCATTATCGCTTGTTCGGCATGAAAGGCATTGGGCGTACAAATACAAATTACATCAATGTTTTTTTGTTGAAAAAAAATATTTTTATCCAAAAAAAAAGGAATATTTTGACTTTTTGTCCAATTATTTTCTACTACATCACACAGCGCAACTAACTCACAATCAGGGTTTTCTGCAATATTTTTGGCGTGTTTTTGACCGATGTAACCGCAACCGAGAAGCCCCACTTTAACTTTTCCCAAATTGACTTTTTGATTTTCGTTTTGCAAGAGATTATTTGATTTTTTAGATGCAAATTTAGTGCATTTTTATTTTTCAATTTTCAATATAATTATTAATGCAGCTGTTTCTAAAAATTAATTGTTACTTAGCCAAGATAGATGGAATAGGAATTGATTGTAATATATTATTAGACTAAATCAGGCAAATTGCTGCTTTAATTCTTCTGTAACATTATTGGGTATTCTGATATATTTTACAATGTTTGTTTTATCATCAGTACGTTTTCCTTTAGAATCGTATTTCGCTACAATACGTTGTAGGCTAAGATAGTCATCGTCACCTAATGAATCAAAAATAGTTGCTATGATATAACTATTTGCTTCTGTATTTGTAACTGTAGCATCGTAAAGGCTTTGATAATTAGCATTCTCAAGAGAACCTTTTAGTACTTCATCTGAAATATTGATTGTAAAAACTTTTTCAAGTTTTTTAGTAACAAACCAATCATCATTTAGCTCCGAAAAAGGTTCTTGAGTTGTTGTTCTTGAAATCCATACAGGAACAATTACCAACATAATAAATTCGACTAACCAAACAAGATACAATAAATTGCCAGTATAGGATAAATTACTCGCTTTACTCGTAGTTTGAAAACCTAATAAATTATATATTTGCATAAAATCAAATACTTTATTGGGTTGAGAAATAAAAGAAAGTAAATTAGCTCCATTTTCTGTACCAATAGAATCTGAAATAAAAGTACACCATGATACATAATAAGCTGATAAACCTGCCAAAACTCCCAAAACAGCAAAGATTAGTATATTTCTAATTTTACCTTTTCTAATTAGTGGGTCAAAAACAAGAACACTAATTATACCCATAAAAAGTGCTGTGATGAAAATACGTCCATAAATAAGTGAAATCCAGCTTTGTACTTTTGTATAAGACCAACCTATTAATGGCATAATAATGAATATTAGCAAAAGTGAGTATAAAATCGCTTTGTTTCCAATTTTGCCAGAAGGAGTATAATACTTGTTCATAAGTTTTAGATTTTATAATATTTAGTTACCTATTTTTCAAAAAAACTTTTTACCGTATCTGTGATATATTTCAAGGTTTCTTCGCTGTGTTCGCTGTGCATTGGGAGAGAAATGACCTCTTTGCAAAGTTGTTCGGTAACTTTGAAGCCTGATTTTCTTTTCCAATAATGTGCAAAAGCCTTTTGCTCATACAATGGAACTGGATAATAAATCATGCTCGGAACGCCTTTTTCTTCTAAAAATTTGTTCAATTCGTCCCGTTTTCCATTCTTTACCAAAAGTGTATATTGGTGAAAAGCGTGTGTTGAATTTTTTGCTCTTACAGGAATTTTCAAGTCTTTTATTTTTGAAAAAGCTTTATCATAATATTTTGCTGCACGGTTTCGAGCGGCATTGTACTCGTCTAATTTTGCTAATTTGATATTCAAAATTGCTGCTTGAATGGCATCAAGACGAGAATTTACACCGATTTCGTCGTGGTAATAGCGAACTGATTGACCATGATTAGCGATTTTACGAAGTTTAGCGGCAAGTTCATCATCATTGGTCATCATCGCTCCTCCGTCGCCGTAACAACCCAGATTTTTTGATGGAAAAAAAGACGTACAACCAATGTGTCCTATCGTTCCAGTTTTCTTTTTTTCTCCGTTTGAAAAAGTATAATCTGCTCCAATTGCTTGTGCATTGTCTTCAATTACGTAAAGATTATGCGCTGTTGCTAATTCCATAATCTCTTGCATATCAGCACTTTGTCCAAACAAATGGACTGGAACAATCGCTTTTGTTCGTTTTGTAATATGCTTTTTGATAATTGTAGCTGTGATGTTAAACGTCTTTGGATCTACGTCTGTCATCACTGGTTTCAAGCCCAAAAGTGCGATTACTTCGGCAGTTGCCACATAAGTAAAAGAAGGTACAATAACCTCATCACCAGGTTTTAAACCGAGTGCCATCATCGCAATTTGAAGCGCATCAGTACCGTTTGCACAAGGAATAACGTGTTTTACGCCTAAGTATTTTTCAAGATTTTGTTGAAAATTCTTTACTTCTGCACCGCCAATAAATTGTGTGCTTTCTACGACGTTGATTATCGCTGTGTCAATCTCAGTTTTGATTTTGGCGTACTGAGATTTTAAATCGACCATTTGTAACATAAATATAGTATCTGCTAAATCCTTTCATAGGGAGAGGACTTTTGATTTGTATTTTCACAATAGACGAATAATTTTTTTATTAAGCCTCTATTTTTTCTACTTTATTTTCTTTTAAAAAATATTTTTGATTTGACTCTGGACAGGTTGCAAAGCCTTGATTATCAAAGGTTAAATGATGCCCATATTCGCTGACCCAACCCAAATGCCGAGCTGGATTTCCTACGACTAACTCGTAAGGACGGACAGGTTTCGTAATCACTGCACCTGCGCCTATCATAGCATATTCTCCAATTTCATTGCCGCAAACGATGGTTGCATTTGCTCCAATTGATGCTCCTTTTTTGACCAAAGTTGCTTGATATTCGTTTTTTCTAACGATGGCACTTCGAGGATTGATAACGTTGGTGAAAACCATCGAAGGACCAAGAAAGACATCGTCTTCGCAAGTTACGCCTTCGTAAACGGAAACGTTATTTTGTACTTTTACGTTGTTTCCCAAGACAACATTGGGCGAAATGACCACATTTTGACCAATATTACAGCGTTCGCCAAGGATTGCTTTTGACATGATGTGCGAAAAATGCCAAATTTTAGTATCGTTGCCGATGCTTACATTTTCGTCAATGACAGCGGTTGGGTGAATGTAGGTCAAGGTTGAAAGTTTGGATTTTGTCGGAAGGTGATTTTAGGCATTTGTCAAATCAATTGTATTGAAGAAATGCGTTGAAATATTCTGCAAAATCAATGTTAATTCGTATGCTTCTTGATACTTTGTTTGAAATTCAAAATCTGCATATTCATGTACGGCTTGATTGCGAAAGTCTTTTAAGCGCAAGCATGCTTCTATGTCTTCAATTAAATTTAATTGTTCCAAAACGTGCATTCTATCAATGAATGTAACTGGATTTTCTCTCTGTAACTTCAAATATGCCTTTACAACCTGTTGAAAAAAAAGGTCAATCGTGCGAGAAAGTTTTATAATTAAAGCATCAAACGTTTCTGTTTCTAAATACTCATAACTTTCCTTAATACCAATTTCTGCACAATGTTGATGCGTGCGGAGCAGTCCTTGCAGGCACTTCTCATAATTGGTAACAATTTCGTCAAAGACCGGTCTTAAATTATTCATTCAATAATATGGCTGTTTGTAAAATATAAGTTGCAAAAGCACTTGATTTTGAAGGATTTATATATATTAAATCTACTTTTTGTTCGCCAAATTGAGCATCAAAACCGAATTTAAAATTTGCTTTTTGTAAAGACGTAGGCTTTTCATTTCCAACCAATGCAATATCAATATCGCCTCCTTTCAAAGCATCATTGATACGTGAACCAAAGAGATAAACGCTTGTTTTTGGCAATTCGTTTCCCCAGTAATTAGTAATAAATTGATGTTGTAGTATTGAAATTCGCATTTATTATTTTTCAAACAAAATTATGTTTATTTTATCAAAATTGCAAGTTTAATCATCAAAAGTTATTTGCTCCAATCTTCTTTTTTGATGCTATAAATAAAATTCATCAAAGAAGGTTCGCCATAATAAGCGACTTCTTGTTCTCCAATTTTTTCTGCGCCTAAGCGTCCAATGGCAATTTGCGAACGTTTATTGTTTGCGCCAATGTGAAAAATAACTTCCGAAACGTGTTGAAACAAATAGTCCAACAACATATTTTTTACAGCAGGATTGATTCCTTGTCCCCAATAAGCGGTCGCAATAAAAGTATAACCAATTAAAACGCTACTTTTTTGCTCGTTGTAATCATAAATACGAGTACTTCCTGCAATGTTTCCAGTTGTAGTGTCAATAATTTTCAACGCACCTTTGCTTTCGATTGCGCCTTGAAAATAATTTTGAAAAACCTCCCGTTGCCAACGGTTTTTATTCGGGTGTTGTTCCCAAATTTTAGGGTCAGAAGCAATTGCGTAGAGTGCTTCAAAATCTTCTTCGAATAAAGGAAGAAGAAGAAGATTTTCGTTTTCGAGTGTAGGTTGAGTGTTGAGTGGCATAGAATCAAATTTACTTCACAATATTCCTTCCAATACTCTCATAATGAAACCCTTCGTTTTGCATAGCTTCTAAATCGTATAGATTTCTACCATCGAAAATTACAGGTTTTTTCAATAGTTTTTTCAAAACATCAAAACTTGGTGTGCGGAAAACATTCCATTCCGTCGCAATGATGAGTGATTCTGCATCTACCAAAGTATCGTATTGGTCGTTGGCGAAATAAACTTTGTCGCCATAGATTGCTTTGACATTTTCCATCGCTTCTGGGTCAAAACAACGTACTTTTGCGCCCGCTTCGAGGAGTTCATCAATGATTTCCAAAGCTGGTGCTTCCCTAATATCATCTGTATTGGGTTTGAAAGCAAGTCCCCAAAGAGCAAAAGTTTTTCCAGCCAATTCATTGTTATAGTGACGCTTGATTTTTATGCCCATGCGCTCTTTTTGTAGGTCATTTACTTCCATTACAGATTTCAAAATTTTGAAATCGTAGTTGTTTTCTTCCGCAGTCATCGCTAATGCTTGTACATCTTTTGGGAAACAAGAACCACCGTAACCAATACCTGGGAAAAGGAAACGCTTGCCAATACGTGCATCGCTGCCCATACCTGTACGAACTTTATCCACATCTGCACCAACCGCTTCGCAAAGATTCGCTATTTCGTTCATAAATGAAATACGGGTTGCTAAGTAAGAGTTCGCAGCGTATTTGGTCATTTCGGCAGAACGCTCGTCCATGAAAATAATCGGATTGCCTTGACGAACGAATGGTTCGTACAATTGCTTCATCAATTTATTCGCTTTTTCAGACGATGACCCGATAACTACACGGTCAGGTTTCATGAAATCCTCTACTGCTAC
This sequence comes from Chitinophagales bacterium, assembly GCA_031374645.1. Taxonomy (GTDB): domain Bacteria; phylum Bacteroidota; class Bacteroidia; order Chitinophagales; family Saprospiraceae; genus CANHEE01. The sequence goes on from JANMGN010000746.1 coordinate 21,545, forward strand.
ACCTTCACGAAGAAACTCTGGGTTAGAAACTACATCAAAAAGGCGTTTATCTAAGTTTTTATCCAAAGCGGCATAAACTTTTTCTGCCGTTCCGACAGGAACAGTACTTTTATCAACGATTACTTTGTATGAAGTAATTATTTTAGACAAATCATCAGAAGCATTTAATATATAAGACAAGTCCGCTGCGCCGCCTTCGCCAGGAGGAGTAGGCAAAGCTAAAAATATAATTTCAGCGTGATCAATTGCTTCTTTGAGGCTGGTCGTGAAATGCAAACGCCCCTGTTTGGTGTTGCGATGAAAAAGTAACTCTAAGCCAGGCTCGTAAATGGGAACGAAGCCGTTTTTCATTTTTTCAACTTTTTCTGCGTTAATATCCACGCAAATAACGTTATTTCCTGTTTCTGCAAAACAAGTTCCTGTAACTAAGCCTACATAACCTGTTCCTACTACTGCTATATTCACTTTATAATATTAAGGGTTTGAAAATAAAGGTTTTATTTCTAAAAAAATTAAATGGCTTCGCCGTCAATAAATAACAAATACTTATTGAATTTTGAAGAATAATTATAAAACATACTTTTAGAAAACAGTATTAAATACTGTTTTTTTACTAAAAAAAATAATTTCAAGATTTTGCCTTGTAAAAATTTTATATTTTACGAACCATATCGTTTTCTATACTCAACTGAAGTGTGTAACCCAATTGTTCTAACTCTACTAACATTCTATTTTTGCCTTCAACAGCAATTAATTTCCCTCGCAAACCCAGCAGATTACCAAAGGCAATTTCTACCTCATCGCCTTCATAAAAAGTAGTTTTTTCTACAAAAACATCAATATCTTCATTGATAATTCGCTGTAAAAGGTTTATTTCTTGTTCAGAAACGGCAATAATGTCTTTTCCAAAACGAACAAAACCAACTACATACTCCGTTTCTAATACTTTTACATAATCTGCTTTTGTAATATTGACAAATATGTAACAACTAATCAACGGTAACTCCACACTTGAAACTCTGCGCTGGTATTTTCGCACTTTTTTTTGCAAAGGTAAATACGCATTTACGTTTTTTTGTGCTAACATCCGTTGCACAATCTTTTCGCTTTTATACTTGGTATGCACGGCAAACCATCGAGGCGTTTTTTCATCTAAAAGTCTGCCATTCCCTTGCTCTCCCATTGGTTTTAAAGTCTCCAATACGTTAAAGATTTAGAAAATTCTTCTTTGTCATACATTCCTTTGAGGTCGAAAAGAATAGGACTTTCGTTCATTATTGCTAAGTATTCGCTGATATTCGTCTTTTTGAATTCTTCGTGCGCTACCGCAATAAGTACAGCATCATAATTTTTTCCAATCTCAGAAGACATTTTTAACTGGTACTCATGCTCAATTTCGGCTGCATCAGCATGAGGGTCATGTATGGTAACTTTTATAGAGTATCCTTCTAATTCTCTGACTAAATCTGCTACTTTTGAGTTCCGAATATCCGAAACATCTTCTTTAAAAGTAATTCCAAGAACTAAAACCTTGGTTTCACTTGGATTTTTACCTTTTGCAATAAGTGTTTGAGCCATTCGTTTTGCAATCCAAGCTGGCATACCATCGTTTACACGACGACCGCTTCTGATTACTTGCGGGTCATATCCTACTTCTATTGCTTTGTGCATTAGATAATAAGGATCAACACCGATGCAATGTCCACCTACTAAACCTGGTTGTAGTTTTATAAAATTCCACTTTGTTCCAGCTGCTTCAATAACTTCTTTTGTATCAATCCCCATTTTGTCAAAAATCATAGAAAGCTCGTTGATTAAAGAGATATTGATATCACGTTGAGTATTTTCAATTACTTTTGCTGCCTCAGCTACCTTTATAGAAGAAGCCATATAAGTGCCTGCTTCTATAATATGGTTGTATATTTTTGAGATTTCGCCAGCTGCTTCTTTGTCCGAGCCAGCTACAATTTTCAAAATTTTAGTCAATGTTCGCACTTTATCGCCTGGTACTATACGCTCTGGCGAGTAGCCCAATTTGAAGTCTGTTCCTAATTTCAGACCAGTTTGTTGTTCTAAAATAGGCAAACAGTCCTCTTCTGTGCAACCTGGATAAACCGTTGATTCATACACTACATAATCTCCTTTTTTCAAACCATAAGCAACCGAGTGAGATGCACCGAGTATAGGGCGAAGATTAGGTACTTTATGCTCGTCAATGTCAGTTGGTACAGCCACGATGAAAAAATGAGCATTTTTTAAGTCTTCTTTGTCAGAAGAAAAAAGAATATCAGTATTATGAAAAGCGGTGCTGTCCAACTCATTAGATGGGTCGATACCGTTTTTCATCATTTCAACACGTTTTGCATTTATATCAAAACCTATCACACTAAAATGCTTTGCAAATTCCAACGCAATTGGTAAGCCTACATAACCTAACCCAACAACGGCTAATTTTTTTTCTTTATTTAAAAGTTCTTGATACACAACAGCTAATTTTTATTTGTTCCAAAGCAATAAGCATTTGTCTTGCTCTTGACTTGAAACATTAATACTAAATTCTTCTTTTTCGTAAATAATGTATTTTATTTTTCTTTTGACCAATTTTTCTACTTTCTCGGCTA
>JANMGN010000786.1:0-3229 GCA_031374645.1 Chitinophagales bacterium
CACAAAATATAGATTAAAGTAAATGCTCTTTCAGAAATTAGCACTTCTTTTGCAAGAGTATTTAGAAATAATTTATTTTTTAAATGACAGATACATTTCCAACAAAAACCATAAGTACGCCGGCTATTCATAATGCAATGATGGGCTACCGCCTTTTAGTCATAGAAGACAATATGGGCGACGCTCGTTTATTGCAGCTTATTTTAGAAGAAGCTGAGTTCGAAACCCGTGAACTCGTACATAAAGTAACACTCAAAGAAGGAATTGACGCTTTTGACGATAACTTTGATGTGGTTTTTCTTGACCTCTCCTTACCCGATAGTCGTGGTTTTGTAACCCTTGAAAATTTTTTAAAGCAACACCCGAAGGCAAATGTTCTGGTAATGACAGGACTTTCTGACCGTGAAACGGGTATCCGTGCCGTAAAATCTGGCGCACAAGATTTTCTCGTAAAAGGCGAATATGAAGTGGACAAACTCCTTCGTACATTGTACTATTCGATAGAACGAAGTCATATCCTAAAACGCTTTGAAGAAGCACAAAAGTTGGCTAAAATTGGAAGTTGGGAATTTCGTGTAAAAGACAAAGATTTGTTTTTTTCAGACGATATTTTTGACATCATAGAAGCGCCGCCACTCGGAAAACGGGTTTCTTATGCAGATAGTCCTGAGATGAAAGCCCATCCTTATTACCGTTTTTTTACAGATATTCATAAAGAAGTATTTATGCTTTATCAAGATGGAAAACTCCAAGGCGTAGATAGAGAAACAGAAATAATCCCCAACGGAAATAAAAAATACTTACGTATCAAATGTTATATTACGCATTTTGAAGGCGAAAGTCCTGTTTTTTATGGTATTTTACAAGATATAACAGAGCAAAAAAAGGGAGAACAAATTCGTAAAGACAAAGAATTGGCTGAAGAATCTGCAAAGCTCAAAGAAGAATTTATTACAAATGTCAGCCATGAAATGCGTACACCTATGAACGCTATTTTGGGCATGAGCAATATTTTGCTTAATACACCTCTCAATAAAGAGCAAAACGATTGTTTGGGGTCTATTAAGCAGTCTTCCGAGATGCTTTTGGGTATTGTAAATGACATTTTAGAGATTTCTTCGTTGCAGAACGGAAAAGCTACTTTTGAGAATGTAGAGTTCGATTTGCATGACTTGATGTTGAATTTGGTAGAAGTGATGCAGTATAAAATTACCGAAAAAGAGCTTTCTTTTGACCTTACGATTGACACCGCTCTCATTCCAAAAATTGTCAAAGGCGATAAACTGCGCCTCAATCAGATTTTATTTAACCTTGTAGGTAATGCGGTCAAATTTACTGACCGTGGCTTTATAAAAATTAGCGTAAACAATATTTTACAAGAAGGCTCAAAAGTAAAACTACAATTCGATATAGAAGATACGGGCATCGGAATTCCTTCTGATAAATTGGAAGCTATTTTTGATACTTTTACAAGGGTAATTACCAAAAATCGTTTGTTTGAAGGTACTGGTTTGGGGCTTTCTATTGCCCGAAATTTGGTAGTACAACAAGACGGAAAAATTTGGGTAGAAAGTGAACTCGGAAAAGGCTCAATCTTTCATTTTTCGCTTACATTTGATGTAGCCAAAAACCAAGATGAAGTCATAAAAGTAAATAAATATGCTGATTTAAACGTAAATCCTGATAAACATTTCCGTTTATTGCTCGCAGAAGACAATAAGCTGAACCAATTGGTTGCTAAAAAAACACTTGAAAAACAATGGAAAAATATCAGTTTGACCATCGTAGAAAACGGACAAAAAGCAGTTGATATTCTCAAAGCAGAAACTTTTGATGTTATTTTGATGGATATACAAATGCCCGTCATGGATGGTTACGAAGCGACCGAGTACATACGCAACAATATGCCCGATAGAGCACATATTCCGATACTCGCAATGACGGCTTTTGCGCACATTTCCAAAGAAGATAAATTTAAAGAATTTGGGCTCGATGATTTTGTACTCAAACCGTTTGAACCCGAAGATTTGTATTATAAAGTCGCTATTTATTCAAAAAATTGCTAAACAAACTAAAAGAATACTCCATACTTTAAATAAATAAAACCTTATTGTTCATCCTCTTTGAAAACGACACCTTCTCAAAACTTTTAAATTTAGTACAATGACAACGATGACTTTTAAATTTATTAACTTTACTTACCTCGATTCGCTCATAGACGGAGATGTGGAAACCAAACAAGTGATTATAAGCACGCTTTTGGAAGAAGTACCCGAGGAAATTGGGCAACTTAAAGCAGCAATGACTTCAAACGATTGGAATACTTTTCATGAAGTAAGCCACAAACTGAAATCAACCTTGGCGTATATCGGGAATGATGCTATTTTTGATGCCAACCAAAATATGATGATTTCTTCTCGAAGTGGAGAGAATTTGGAGCAAATACCAACATGGCTCGGCGAGGTAGAAAATTTGTGGAAAGATATACAACCAGAGCTAAATACAGCCTTTGAAAATTTGGCATAAAACTGATTTTTTTAAAATAAAAAAATGTAAACTACTGACAAACAGTGGTTTACATTTTTTATTTTAAATTTTATCTATTTCTTCATCTGTTAAGCCTGTTGCTGTCTTGATGATTTCATTAGATAAGCCCATATTTTTTAAATTACTCGCCACTTCTTTTTTTGCATTATGTTCCACTTTTGCGATAGTAATAAGCCCTGCCTCTTTTTTCTTGCTTTCTGCTCGTTCTTCAGGTGTTAAATTTTCAAAACTAATCAGTTCTGTTGCTTTTCTGATACCTTCATTTTCAATATTAAGTATAGGGTCTTGTGGATTGTGCATAGATTGATAAATAAGTTCTAACCAATCACGCACTTTTTGTGGAGTATCGGGGTCAGGATGATTAGGATTTAAACAAACAAATTGGTGTCCATATAAATCTCTAATTTCTCCACGTATCGTCCGAGGATTAAAGTCTATTAGCAAAAACTCATCTTTGACAGCTTTTCCATTTTTTTCACTGATGGTATATTTAGTTGTTAATACGACAATCATGTAAACCGTTTGGTCTATACCGTACTCTCTTGACGTTTTTTGCTGTTCGGCAATAACCATTAAAAAATAACCCAAAAAACGCTCAAAGTGATGATCATATTCCACCCGTTGAATTTCAATACAAACTCTCTTATCTACGCTTTCTGCATAAATATCTAATTCAAAATCA
>JANMGN010000805.1:0-3278 GCA_031374645.1 Chitinophagales bacterium
CCAAATCCTATTCAAGTCTCTCCAAATCCTTTTGAAAATACGCTCAATATTCGTAATTTCAATACTGAAAAAATAACTATTGAGTTGTGTAATGTGGTCGGAAAAGTCATTTTGATACAGAAAATGAACGCAGAAGAAAGCATAATTATTGATACACAGTCGCTTTCCAAAGGTATTTATTTCCTTCGTTCTTCTAATGGAAAACAACAATGGACGAGTAAAGTTGTGAAAAACGATTAATCAAAGATTAGTTATAATTATAAAAAAATACCCAACAGCTTGTAAAATCTGTTGGGTATTTTTTATCAAATTATCAAAACCACCATTTACTTTTTCCCATCATAAGCCCACTTCACATAAGCTGAACCCCAAGTAAAACCGCCACCGAAAGCCGTCAAAATAAGATTATCTCCTTTTTTGAGTTGTGATTCATATTCCCAAAGGCAGAGTGGAATTGTAGCAGCCGTTGTGTTGCCGTATTTATGAATATTGACCATCACACGCTCCGAAGGAATACCAAAATATTCGCCTACCGAAGAAATAATACGGTTATTTGCCTGATGTGGCACCAACCAATTAATATCGTCAATCGTCAAATCGTTGCGTTCCATAACCTCTTTTGAGGTCGTTACCATGCCATTTACAGCGGATTTGAACACAGATTTCCCTTCCTGATAAGCAAAATGCTCCCGTGCCATGACAGTTTCCATCGTTGCAGGTTTCAAAGAGCCACCTGCTTTCATGTGCAAAAATTGTCTTCCGCTACCGTCTGCACGTAAAATACTATCTATCACGCCGTGTCCTTCGGTATCAGGTTCGAGCATTACAGCGCCTGCGCCATCGCCAAACAAAATACAAGTCGTACGATCCGTATAATCTACAATCGAAGACATCATATCTGCACCTACGACCACTACTTTTTTATATGTACACGTTTCTATAAATTTAGAAGCGGTCACTAAGGCATATACAAAGCCAGAGCAAGCCGCATTTATATCAAAACCAAAAGCGTTTTTTGCACCTATTTTGTCACAAATCGTGTTGGCAGTATCAGGAAAAACCATGTCGCCTGTCACGGTTGCGCAAATTAGCAAGTCAATTTCCATAGGGTCGATGTTTGTTTTTTCCAACAAACCCAAAACAGCCGCTACGCCGAGGTCAGAAGTAGCTTTACCAGGCTCTTTCAAAATACGACGCTCTTGAATACCCGTGCGAGAGGTAATCCACTCATCATTTGTATCTACCATTTCAGCCAATATTTCATTGGTCAATCTAAAATCAGGAACGTAGCCGTTCACGCCTGTAATTGCTGCTTTTGTACTCATTGTTTTTATTTTATTAAAAAAATCCTGCAAAGGTACAAATCTTTGAGGAATATACAAATAAGTAACGTGTGAATAATAAGTTGTGGATTTATGGTTAGTATATTAGAAGATAGACGAACTAAATTTGAAGTTCAATGCAGCGCATTGGGCTGAAAATTTAGTGAAGTACAGCTTTTAATAGGCAAGCAGAAAACACAAGTTATTATTTACACGTTACTAAGTAAAAAAAAATACTAATCTAATCTTTTTAAGCCCCATGATTTTTAGCTGTACAATAGCCTCGAAACGGTCGCATATCTATTTATGTTATAAAAATAATTTCCCATTTTTACAAAATATATAGATAGAATACGTATATTTGAATGTTTTTTATAGAGTGTATTTTTTTTACTTTATAAACATTTGAAAATCAAAAATTTAGAAAATCAAAACGAAAATAATTGGCAAATTATTTTCAAAGGGAATATCATGCTACAACTCGAATTATTTACAAAAGTCAATGACAGTTTACCTATTTTTATCGCTGGAAATTTCAACGATTGGAAAGTGAATGACGAGCGTTTTAGGATGAAGAAAAAGGCGAACGGGCATTACCAATTTGATTTTTCAGATACTAATTTCCAACATAAAACGTTGGAATACAAGTATTTACGCAATGGTTGGGAAAATGTGGAACTCGATGAATACGGCTGCCATACCAATAATAGGTACGTCGAAAATCCTAATGGCGTTTTGCAAGATACTGTACCTCGTTGGAGAAATACAGGTTTGGAGTACGACCCTGCGCTTTTGCCCAAAGGAAAAATAATTACAGACGAGTTTGATATGCCTCAATTGGGCAAAAAAAGACGTATTTCTATTCTTTTGCCTTACAATTATGATAAAACCAACCAACATTATCCTGTAATTTACCTACAAGATGGACAAAATTTATTCAATGATTATGCACCTTACGGGACTTGGGCTGTAGATAAACGTTTGGCGGTCTTGCAAGAAAGAGGCAGAGGCGATGTGATTGTGGTAGCAATTGACCACGGTGGCGCAGAGCGAATTTCGGAATTTACACCTTATACAGGTACAAAATTTGGTATCACAGACGGCAAAAAATATGCTCGTTTTATGGTCGAAACGCTCAAGCCGTATATAGATTATCATTACAGAACGCTTCCGCAACGAGAGTTTACGGGTATCGGAGGCAGCTCTATGGGTGCTTTGATAAGTATTTATGCTGCACTGATGTATCCTCAAATATACAGCAAAATGATGATTTTTTCGCCATCACTTTGGCTTACGCCTAAGATTTATTTTGATTCCATAAATTTTGTTTCGCCTTACCAAAGTAAAATATACGTTTATGCAGGCGGCAATGAAAGCAGCAGTATGATACCAAATGTCGAACGTTTTAAAGATGCTATTGCAAAAAGAGGTTTGGATTCTGCCAATATAGATTTTAAACTTTCGATAGACAAAAAAGGTTTGCACAACGAAGAACGCTGGGGCAAAGAATTTCCAAGAGCTTTGGAATGGTTATTTGATTGATTTTTTTGAAAAAATAAGATTAAAAACTGTTTTTTAATTAATTTGACTATTTCTGCGAGCGTAAAGATTATTTCAAGACCGATAATTATCTCATTATCAGTCACTTAACTTGACAAAAAATAGGGTCTAAAACAAAGGGTGTTTACATTGGCAAAAAGTACGAATAAAATGTATTGTTCGTTATCATTGTATTTAAAACACCCTTTGTGTTTAGTTGCTTTCTTTAATAAGCGCAGTATTGGAAATTATAATTCAAGATGGAAAATAAAATAAAAGTAGTAGAATTATTTGCTTGTGTTGGAGGTTTCAGACTCGGTTTAGAGGATTGGAACAACAAATCTGTATCGTCAAATTATAAATTTACCTAAAATAACAAACCAATCCATCGCCACTTTCATCGGAAATTGTCGGCTG
>JANMGN010000836.1:0-4038 GCA_031374645.1 Chitinophagales bacterium
CATACCAAAACCAGTTGATCCTCGTTTATTAACCACTGTTGCGCCTGCTGTTGCACGTGCTGCGATGGATTCGGGCGTAGCAAAATTTCCGATTACAGATTGGGATGGCTATGTTAATGAATTGACAAAACGCTTGGGAATGGACAATAGCCTCACAAAAGGTATTTTGACCAAAGCAAAACGAAACCCGAAACGTGTTGTGTTAGCTGATGCGGAAAATTTATCTGTTTTGAAAGCTGCACAAATAGCTATTGAAGAAAAAATTGCAAAACCTATTCTATTGGGTAATGTAAAAAAAATAAAAGAGCTAATTAAAGAAAACCAGTTGGATTTGGGTCGTGTGAAAATAATTGACCCAATGAATGCGCAAACAGATGAAGAAAAAGACGAAATTTCACGTTTTGGAAATATGCTTTTTGAGAAATGCAAGCGCAAAGGTTACAACAAAACAGAAGCCAACGAAGTTATTCGTCGTAGAAATTACTTCGGAGCTATGATGGTAGAAGCAGGCGAGGCAGATGCGATGATTGGCGGAATGTCCCGTAATTATCCTGATACGATACGTCCTGCACTCAAAATTATTGGTCGTGAAGAAGGTGTAAAAAAAGTAGCAGGAATGTATATTTTGATGAGCCGTTTTGGTCCACTTTTCTTAGCAGATACTACCGTAAATTTCAATCCAACGGCGGAAGAAATCGTAGAAATCGCTGAATTAAGCGCAAAACAAGTCGAAAAATTCAATATTCAGCCTCGTGTTGCTCTTCTCACTTATTCTAATTTCGGAAGCGCAAATGGCGATGATGCCGTGAAAATGCGTAAAGCAGTAGAAATTTTAAAAGAAAAACATCCAGAAATGATTGTTGATGGCGAAATGCAAGCGCATTTGGCTTTTGATAAAGCGTTGCTCAAAGAGAATTATCCGTTTTCAAATTTGATAGAAGGTGGCGCAAATGTTTTAATTTTTCCAAATCTTTCTGCTTCTAATATTGCATATAATTTGGTAAAAGAGATTGCAAAAATAGACAAAATTGGACCAATTTTGATGGGATTAAAAAAACCAATTCACGTTTTACAGCTCGGAAGTACAGCAAAAGAAATCGTAGATATGATTTCGATAGCAGTAGTAGATGCGCAAGAGCAAGAGTAAATTTTATAAAAAAAGGGAAAATGGTTTCAACCATTTTCCCTTTCATTTTTTTAAAACCTACCTACTCACAACAAACTTTTTAGAAACTAATTTCCCATCGCTCGTTCTTGATGTAAGCGAATAAGTACCTGTTGCAAAATTACTTACATCTATTATGGTTTCTTCTGTTTTCAAAATCAATTCGCCCAGCACGTTAAAAATTTCAAAAGTAGTTTTTTCTTTGGTCAAAGTTTTGGTCGAGAGATATAGTTTTTTGCTCACTGGATTTGGGTACAAGTTCAAATCAACTGCCTCAACAGGAACACTTGCTGTTTTTAGAGCAGTATAGGCTTTAAAAATATTCAATCTTCCTCCACTAACTGTATTTGTAGCAAAAGCAGGCAATTTATCTACATTTTCTAACAAAATTGACTTCATAAACAAAGCCGTTTTACTCGGATTTTCCTGTGCTGCTTTGCATAAAGCAGAATCTGGCGCACTATAAAGCAAAGCAATTGCTCCTGCAACGTGTGGCGCAGCAGCAGATGTACCTGTAAATTCTTCATACTTATTATTTACAATTGCATCTGCTTTTGCAGTAAAACTTCCTGTTACTTGCGTATTGCTATTAGAATACGTACCGCCAGGCGCTGCCAAATCCATATTCAAAACACCAAAACCAGAGCCAGAACTTAGTGCATCACTTTTGTTAGAATTAGTGACCGCTATCAAGTATTCACTTGGACAAGTCGTCGGAATATCTCCAACTTTGTCCACATCTACAAATTTATTTGGTCCAGAACCTACGCTCAAAATTCCTACTGCACCCAATTGCTCAAACATATCACACCATAAAGGCAAATCAGCGTTTGTTTTATTATCAATACCGCCAGAATAGTTCGTTACGACCACAAAAGCTCCTTTTTTACCTTTGCTTTCATTGTATAATTTACGCATTTTTATCATGTATAAATATCCTGCAATAGCATCTGATTGAACAGTCATTCCACTGACCAAAAGCATTTTTACGTTCCAATTTACACCACTTACACCCAATTTATTGTTGCCTTTTGCTCCAATAATTCCAATGACAGAAGTGCCATGTTTTGATGGATCTTCTGCGATTTTACCATCTAAACGTTGTGCATCTATTCCATTTGTGTCATCAATGTAGCCGTTTGCATCATTATCTTTTCCGTCATTTGCTACCTCACTTTTATTTACATAAAGATTATCAATAATATCTTCATGTTTGCGATTAAAACCATTGCCAGGTTCGCCAATACCAACCACGATTTCATCTCCACAAGCCGTTTTTCCGCCTGTCGTAAAATCCCAAACCATATCTGCTTTTATACGGGTCATGTCCCATTGTTTGTTAAAAAAAGTATCATTAGGTGTTTTAACAGCACCTCTATAAGTAGCTTTATAGTTAAAAGCAGCCTCCATAACACCTACTTTTGAGCGAACAGCATAAAGCAACTCATCATCTGATGCAGCCTTTTGTTCGTCATTTATGTTAAGCAAATAATAGCCATATTCGCTGTCAATCGTACGCAACAAAGTAAAATTTGTAGCTCTCTGATTATCGTTTAAAGCAGCAATTACAGTATTGACATCTGTAGAAGGTGTGAGTTTTACAATAATTTCGTTTTTAATTCTGCTTTCATCGTTATTTTCATTTTGTGCAAAAATAAAATTTGTAAAGCATTGAAAAACAATAAGATAGATTATTTTTTTCATGGGAAAATGTAGATTTTTTATAAATTTTAGTTTAAAATTGCTTGTAAATTACCTCAATAAATCATTACGAAAATAATCAAATGCTTTTGACATTCTACTTCCGTACCAAGAAAACATTTCGCCATCAACGATTTTTATTTGAGCGTGAGGACAAATTTTTTGAAATTCTGCAACGTGTTTTTCCTTGAAAGGAAATGGTTCAGAAGATAAAAAGATAAAATCAGGTTTAGTATTTTCAAGCATTTCAGCTGTAACAATAGGATAACGCATTTTTTCAGAAAATATGTTGCAAAAGCCTAATTTTTTTAACATTTCATCAATATAAGTTCCGCTTGCTGCTACCATATATGGTTTTCGCCAAATAAAATAAGCGATTTTTTTTCCTTGAAAGAAAGTATCAAAAAACGGTTGATATTGTATGTTTTTTAACGTAATTTCGTTGCATAAAACATTGGCCTCCAATGTTTTATCGCAACAATCTCCGATAGAAATAATCATATCCAAAGCACTTTCCAGAGTCACAATATCACTTATCCAAATAGGGAAAAGAGCAGTCAATTCTTCAATTTGTGCTTGCAAATTTTCTTCTTTATTTGCAAAAATCAAATCAGGTTTTAAGTCAATAATTTTCTGAATATCGAGTGTTTTTGTACCACCAATAATTGTCTTTTCCTTTTTTATACTTTCTGGATGAACACAAAAATTAGTAACACCTACAATATTTTCACTCAAACCCAAATCGACCAAAAGCTCTGTTTGTGAAGGTACTAATGAAACTATTTTACGAGGCGGGAAAATAAAAGTTACCTCTCGCAGCATTTGGTCAATTACTTGTTTTTTCATTTCTTACTAAACTAATTTTATTTTAGGATAAAAGTAGTTAAAAAGCGGATAAAAAATGTAATTTGGAGGACAAAAATAAAAATATTGATATATATCATACCAATAACTACCTAAAAAAGATGTTTCTCAACTTAAAATATCATACCTTTGTGCATTTATGTTGAGCAAAAATTTAATAATATTTTAGATGACAGTAGAGCAAATATATACAGGTTGTTTGGCGCAAGGAGCATATTATATTCAGTCGGAAAATGAAGCAGCAATTATCGACCCATTGCGTGAAGTTTCGCCTTATATCAAAAAAGCCGCAAAAGATAATGCAACAA
>JANMGN010000026.1:0-16924 GCA_031374645.1 Chitinophagales bacterium
AACAAAAGAAGCATTAGTAAAATGCTCAAAAAAGGCAACTCTTTGGCTGAAATAGCGGACTTTTTAGATATTTCAACAAATGACGTTATTGAGATTATCAATAAGTACAAACTGAACTCAAACGATTGATTTTTTAGTAAAATTATGATTTTTAATTGGTTTATGTCAAAAAAAAATCGTACTTTTGCGGCAAGAAAACACTTAGTGTATTTTATACATTAAGTATTTTCGTTTTTTTAAATTTAAAACTAAATAATAAAAATATAAAATGGCAAAAACACGTATTGCAATCAACGGATTTGGTCGTATTGGTCGAGTAACATTCCGCAATCTTTTAAAAAATGAAAACGTAGAAGTAGTCGCTATCAATGACCTCACTGATAATGCTACTCTTGCTCACCTTTTGAAATATGACAGTATTCACGGTGGTTTTGGTGGTTCAGTAAGCTCAGATGAGCAATATTTGCACGTAAATGGTTTGAAAATTCATGCACTTGCAGAGCGTGACCCTAAAAATTTACCTTGGGGCAAAATGGGAATCGATGTAGTAATAGAATCTACGGGTCGTTTTACGGATTATGAAAGCGCAAGTTTACACCTTCAAGCAGGTGCGAAAAAAGTAATCATCTCTGCACCAGCTACGGGCGAATTGACGACCATCGTATTGGGTGTAAATGATGGCGAAATCAAACCAGAAATTAATATTTATTCTAATGCTTCTTGTACTACAAATTGTTTAGCTCCGATGGCGAAAGTTTTGGACGAGGCATTTGGTCTTGAAAGTGGTTTTATGCAAACGGTTCACGCTTACACAGCTGACCAAAATTTGCAAGATGCACCGCACAAAGATTTGCGTCGTGCTCGTGCAGCAGCTTACAGCATCGTACCTACAAGTACGGGCGCAGCGAAAGCAGTAGGTTTGGTGTTACCACACTTGAAAGGAAAACTTAATGGTTCATCTTTGCGTGTTCCAATTCCAGATGGTTCAATTACAGATTTTACAGCAACTTTGAAAAAGCCAGCTACGGTTGCAGAAATCAATGCAGCATTTAAAGCAGCAGCTGACGGACCACTCAAAGGTATCTTGGAATACACCGAAGACCCTATCGTTTCTATCGACATCGTAGGCAACAAGCACTCTTGTATCTATGACAGCGGTTTGACTATCGTTTTGGGAAATACTGTAAAAATCTTAGGTTGGTACGACAATGAAGCGGGTTATTCGGCTCGTTTGGCGGATTTGGCAGCTATAGTAGGTGCGCAAGTTGCTTAAAAATAAAAAAATAAAAGTAAATAAAAGTATAAAAAAAACCTTATCAACGATGACGTTGATAAGGTTTTTTTAGCTTTATAGCCCTAAAAATGGAAATAAATTAGCTGAAAAAGTTACACAAGTAGTTTTTTTTGTTTTATAAAAACATGATAATCAATTCTTTAAATTTATTTTCAAAAAATCTGTCATCTTTTGGTACAGATGTAAACGAGTATTGCCGCCTGAAATACCGTGATTTTTATTTGGATAAAAATACGTATCAAACTGTTTGTTGTTTGAAATTAGGTTATTGGCAAGCTCGACGGTATTTTGAAAATGAACATTATCGTCTGCTGTACCGTGTATCAAAAGGAATTTATTTTGTAAACCGCTTGCAAAATAAACAGGCGAATTTTCTTTGTAGCCTTGTGCATTCTCTTTTTCGGTTTGCATATAACGTTCTGTATAAACGCTATCGTACCATTTCCAGTTCGTAACAGGTGCAACCGCTATGCCAGCCTTGAAAACGTCGCCGCCTTTGAGCATACACGATGAAGCCATATAGCCGCCATAACTCCAACCAAAAATCGCAATTCGCTTCGCATCTATGTTTTTTTGTGTACCCAAATATTTTGCAGTTTCTATTTGGTCAATCGTTTCGTATTTACCTAACTGCTTGTAAGTCAGCTTTTTAAACTCCTCGCCACGTCCGCCTGTACCACGATTATCCACGCAAACAACCATAAAACCTTGCTGCACTAAATATTGAAACCACCAATAATTGCCACCTTTCCATTGGTCTAAAACTTGCTGACTTCCTGGGCCTCCATAGACGTACATCAGCACAGGTAACTTCGCTTTTCGCTTGATTTTTGCAGGTTTCATCATCCAGCCGTTGAGTTCTACGCCTTCGGAGGTTTTGAATTTGAAAAAATCAGCTTTTACTACATTGTACTCTTTTTGCAAACCTTTTACTTTTAGATTTTCTTCCAGATTTCTCAACTGCTTCCCTTCACGGTCATAAACGCCGAATGTTGCGGGGCTATTCAAAGTAGATGAAGTACGGACAAAATAATCGAACGTTGTGCTAAATTGAGCATCATTTACACCATCAATATCGGTCAAACATTTTTTGTTGAGTCCCTGTAAATCAATAGAATACACTTGGCGTTGCATCGGAGAACGCTCTGTGGATTGATAATACAACAAACCTTTTGCTTCATCAATACCATAAAAATTAGTCACTTCCCAATCGCCCGAAGTGATGTTTCGAAGCGGACGACCACTCATTTCGTGTATGTAAATATGGTTGAAACCTGCGCTTTCTGATGTCCATAAAAAATGTTTTCCATCTTTTAAAAAAGTCAAATTATCGTGCATATTTATGTATCGTGCATTTTTTTCTTGGTACAAATTATACGTATCGCCAGTTTTTGCGTCAGCAACCAAAAGGGTCAATTCATTTTGCAAACGATTCAGCTTTGTGACACATAATTTATTCGGGTCTTGCGTCCATTTCATGCGAGGATAATACGTATCTGCATTTTCTTCGGTGTTCACTTTTACGCTTTTTCCAGTTTCCAAATCGTAGATAAAAATGCTTACAGAAGCGTTCGGCTGACCAACTTTTGGGTACTTGTATTTATATTGCTCAGGATATGCGCCATCTTTGAAATACTCCAAAGTATATTCGGGAACGGCTTTTTCATCGAAACGAAAATAAGCGATTTTTTTGCCGTCAGGCGACCATTCAAAACCTTTTACAATCGTAAATTCTTCTTCATAAACCCAATCTGTTGCGCCATTTATGATTTCTTTTGGTTTGCCATCGGTTGTAATCTGAGTTACTTTTTCGGAAGATAAGTCCTTGAAATAGAGGTTATTACGACTTTCAAAAGCTATTTTTTTAGCGTCAGGAGAAAAAGTTGCATAACGTTGTTTTGCTTCTTTGAATACGTTTTGAAAAATTGACGTTTTGGTGTCAAAAACGTAAAAATTTGCTTGTGACGAGCGACGGTAAATTTGCTCTGTTCCATTGGAAAAGAGGATTTTGGATTCGTCAGCGCTGAACGAATAATTGTCAATAGATTTGTCATAATCGCTTCCGAGTTTCACTTCTTGGCCACGCAAAAGTGTTGCGTCCGCTTCGCCTGTCGTGATGTCGTATTGTTTTATTTCGTTGAGGTCAAGTTTTGTGTAGTGCTTTCCGTCGTTGCGAAATTCAAAATCAGCAACGTTTTTTGAAGCAAAAGTTCCTTTTTTCCATATTTCTTCGAGCGTAATTTGTTTTTGCCCAAAAGAGATGTAACTGATTGATAGTAAGAGTGTTAGAAGTGAAAAAGATTTCATTTTAAGGTATTTTATTGTTTTATTGTAACAACTTAGCCGATAGCTTTTTGTATATCAAAAACGACTTATTTCATTAGAAACTGCTTCGGTTTACATCAGTTTTGTTGTGAGCAGGAGCTCCCAACGTACAAGGCTAAGTTTTTATGGTTTATTTTATCTATTTGCCATTTTCCAAATTGCTCCACCCTGTTTTAGGTACGGCATAAGTTCTTTGTAGGTAATCGTAACGCCTTGTCTTCCGTACGCTATTCCTGTACTTGAAAAATTAATGCCTTCTTGACGGATAGTAATATTATCAAATTTTTGCGTAGCGACCCAATCTCTAAAATCAGGTTCGTTGTATAAAATGTTGTTTTTCAGTGAATTATCTATGTAATTTTTTACAAATTCATCAACATTTTTGCCTTCCAGAAAAATATCGTTTTTAAAAATTTCTTTCCCATAAATAAGGTCATAGATGAAAACACGTTCTCGCTGACGGTTGGTCCAAGAGTTTCCAAAAACCATAAATCCACTCAAAATATCGGAAGAATTGTAGTTTAAATCGCACCAACCGTAGGCTCTTGCAACATTGCGAACTTCTGGAACATTGTCCAAATTATCGTAGCGAATACTGTTGATATAAGCAATATTTATACGAAACCATTCCTCTACTAAACCTTGCATCCAAACGTCGAATTTGGTATTTTTCAATTTCGGATAAGTAATATCGTAACTCGCCACATAGTCAGCAAACTCAATACATCCAACGCTGATGTCGTCATTTCTGGTCATATCGCCAAAACGTTTTTTGCCGTCAGGCGGAGTAAAACTGCCTACATATTCGTTCAAACTTTTTTGACGCAGCGACATAGAACCAATTTTGTTACTATTATCGTCTTTCAAAGTAAGCTCCATTCCAAGTTTTGTATCATCAAAAGTGCCTTTTATATTAAAACTTTTACCTGTTTTGGAGAAAAAACCAGTGCCTCTTATTGCGCCAAAACCACCTTTTTGGAGTAAAATATCAACAGAAACATCACCAAAAAGACCTCTATAACCGTGAATCCACTTGTTATCGCCACAAAAAGATGGAATTTGTGGTAAATCTTCCGATTCGTTCATCACAATCTGAATACCACCAATCGTACCGTTGTAGTTACTCCAATTGCCTTCTATGCGTTTTCCTTTTTGTACGCCTTTCAGATAGCCCGAGGTATTTTTTCGTGTATCAAGTTCTGTGAGCGAAAGCGTATCTCCGATGAATGTACCGTCGAGCGAAAATTTCTCGTTACTCCGCAAATAAATCATGTAACCTCTACAAAATTTTCCGTCAGAACCCAATGCAATTGCTACATCACTCAGGTCATCTATACGTCCTTTATAGTATTTTATCCATGCCATTTTGCTGCTTGGAAACAAGGCTTTTATCTGTTGCGAAACGCTATCTGTTTGCGCAAAAGTCGTTAAGGATTGTAAAAAAAATAAGATTAAAATTAATTTTTTCATAAATGTTGTTGTCATACTTGTACTAAAATTTACTCCAAAGCCGTTTTCAAATGCAAATATACACCACCTTTTCCAAAATGGTTAAAACTATACTCTATTTGTAACACTATATTGTAATAGAAAATTACATCTAAGCCAACTCCTTTGCCCCAAAGCATGCGATTCGGTAAAACATTAGAAGAATTTGTATAAGGATTATATACTTTTCCAATATCGTTATTAATGCTAATAAATGCTTTTATTGGAATAAAATACTTGTTTTTTTCTATAATATTACCATAATTTACGTTTTTATCAAGGATTTGGTAACGCAGACTTGTTTTCACATAAGCAAATTTTGCTCCATCTATCACAAAATATTCATAGCCCCGAAGGTAATCTTTTCCATAACCAAATGCACGCAAATTGTAGTAAGGCTGACGGTTTTGAGTAAGTTCTGTCTTTGCTTTTGATATAATTTCGAGACTGATTTTGGGCGAAAAAGAAATAAATTTGGCGTACAAAGCAGATACGTAAAGCGCATTTACATTGTCTTTTTTAAAAATTCCTTGTTTTTCAATAGTAGCTGTAAAAAAACTTCCTTTGTTCGGGTAAGGTCTGATATTCCGATAATCGTAACTAAGTTTATACTCCAAACTACTGTATTTTAGGCTATTGGTCTGGTCAAAATAAAAGGGATTTTTGTCCGAAACGATAATATCTGCAACATGACTTTTATTGTACTGAAATTTTAAATATTGCAGTGTACGGAGTTTGTAACGATACGTAAAACCACCATAAATTCTAAAATTTTGTTGTAAATATTGTGTTTCATCTCTAAAAAACTGGATGCTATCTTTTGCTGTATTGTACCAAACTTCTTTGTTTTTTTGATAATATATATTAGAAAAAAAACCTATATTATTATTTTTTCCCAAATTAGGAAAAGTATAGCTTGCTTCTAATTTTCGAGCAAAACCGAACTGAAAATACATACGAAGTAAATCTCGGTTACCTGTCAAATTATTCCAACGGACACCTGCATAATAATTCAATCGTTTTAAATCGTGATTTTTATCTTTCCACCAAACATTAAAATTTCTATCCGCCAAATCCGCATATACATAAGGATAAATATACCAATTTTCTTTTATTTCTATAAGTATTTCAGCCGTATTTTTTTCTGTATCCCAATTTTTCACATTGATACTTACCGTTGCAAAAAGCAGTGTATTCATCAGTTGCAATCGATTTTTTTCTACAAAATCGCCTAATTTTCCTATTTCAATGCTATCGCCTACTGCAAAATGAATATCACGCAGAATAGTTTCTTCTTTTGTTTTTTTGTTGCCTTGTATGCTTATTTTTTCTATTTTTACAAATTGCCCAAACGCCAACGAGGTAAAAAAGAAACAGAAGATTATCAACAATTGATGTTTATTACTCATAAACAGAAGGTAGATTTATTTTAGTCATGGTAAAGATAAGTTTCCTTTGATAAATATTGTTTTGATGTGTGAAAATAATTGTGAGTTACACGCTATGATTTACGGTAGATATGTACTTATCAGATTTCAAAAAAAATAAAAAACTAACTATTTTTCTTCAAAACAGCAAATATTTTTTCAAAAATACGCTGAATAAAGCGTTTTTCTTCTGTAATAATTTGTGCTTTACCAGCCAACTGCTGCGCTTGTGGAATTTCTTTTTTCAGGTTTGTTATGAGTTTTTCGCCAGGTATTGCTATTTGTACGAGTTGCTTATCTTCTTTGGGTACAAGTGAAAGTCCTGCTACTGTACCATCTATCGAACCAAATTCTTCGTGCGGATAACCGTCTAAACGTATGATAACACGCTGATTTTCGTGTACTTTTCCTGAGCCAAAAATCGGAATTATCGCCTTTCCGACAATAGCGTTCGCAGCAGATTCTCTCGGAACTACGACCAAAATCTCCTCGCCAGCTTTGGCAAACATTTGCTCTTTCCATGTCCGAGAAGAAAAAGTTACTCGCCCAGCGACAGGCGCAGTCAGCAAAAAAGTTTGTTTCCATTTATCAATAGAAGCACGCAAATTATTGACCGTTTCTTTCAGTTTAAATAACTTATCCGTATTATTTATGGTTGTTCCTTGCTTGATTTCTGTGATTCTACTTTCGAGTTGTCCTATCTCAATTCGTTTAGAAACCACTTGTGATTCATAATTTTTTAACTCGTTTTCGCCTTGCAAAATCACTTCTTGCGATGTTTCCAGCTCTCTCAAAGATATTGCATTGTTATTGTAAAGTATCTTGTTTTTTTCAGCCACTCTTTTTGCCAATTCGAGCCGTTGCCTTGCGTTGTCTTTCTTCTGTCCTGTAATTTTAATGTCTTCTCCGAGACGTTTTATCTGTTGCTGCGTTTGTGCAACGTTGATAGACGAATATTTGCTCGTCGCTGAAAAAGAGTAGGTTTCGAGTGCTTGTATAAAAAAAGAATACTCCGTTTGTATATCACCCATTTGCAAAGTACGGTCGGGTTTTATGTTGAGCAAATTTTCAAAATTATCTTCTTGAATTTTCAAAATTACTTTTTCTGTCTGCGTAATTGCTTGATAATCAGAAGTATTTTGCATTATGGCTAAAATATCGCCTGCTGCTACCTCTTGTTTTTCTACTGCTAAAAGTTTAGAAATATTGCCATCTGAGCGAGATATAACGGAAGTTGGAGGCGCAGAAGTAGTAATCATAACGTCTGCCATAATCACATCTGGGTACTTTACGACATAGCTCAAAACACCCAAAGAAGCCAAAACACTAACGATAACAAGTGTTCCCCAACGCACCAACCACGACGGCGGCGTTCCCAATATTTCTTTTACTTCGTCGCTCCGAAGTTCGATTCTTTCGTGTTCTTCCATTTTTTTTACACCTAAAATAATCAAATAAAAGCCTAATGAAAAAATAATTCATTAGGCTTTTTCTAATTAAAAATGAATAATTAAAAATTGATAATTATTCATTTTTAATTATTCATTAAATTATTATTTATTAAGTTGTGTCAAAGAAATTTTAGCTGCTTCATTCCAGTAATTGGCTGGAAAATAGCTAATTGCATCTTTATTTTCAGTTACAAAATAATATTCCAATGTGTCATACACTCCTTTTGGGTCAATAATTACGCCAAAAATTTTATCGCCTTCTGCTCCGTCGTTAGCCTTGCCATCGTCAGTCATCATTGCTTCCATCCAAGGATTATCTTTGTTTGCACGATACATAATTTTTACTTTTTTAGGAAATCTATCAACTTTTGCTTGTATTTTAAACATCGAAACGCTTTCCTTAGCATATTTTTCTCTCGCTGTTATTTTTACATCAGAAACCACAGGCGGCAAAGATTCCAAAGCAGCATTTTTCTTCAAAAATTTTGAACGAGCCGACATCAGCTCCACCAAACCAGGAATTTTACTCTTCTCTCCTACCGTCGCCTTGATATTTTTTTCCATATCTTTATCTTGATAATATTTGAAAGGATCATTCATAAATGAAATTTTGATGTTTGCTTGCAAATCTTTTGCACGTTTTTCGTACAAATTATTTTCAAAATTATCAGCCAAAATCTGACGAATATGCGAAATATATACTTTAACGTAGTAAGGATTTTTTAACAATTGTGAAATCAAAGGTTTCAGAGCGTTGCTCTCATGCAGCATCGGATTAAGTTTTTGCAAGCCTTCCAAAGGCAAATCTGAGCCAGCGTCAATGCTTTTAAAACTACCGAAACAAAGGTTCAAATCCCAAACAATAGGTGTAAAACGACCATTTCTATCCTTATATAAATAGTAGTTTTGGCTATTGTGACCAGAATAAGAGTTCAAATTGACCAAAACATTGTTGTACGCCAACATCCAAAGTGTAGCATCTACATTCAATACTTTTTCGATATTTTCAGGCTCTTTATTGAGCGTTTTGATGAGCATCTCTAAATCGTCCCAACCTTCTTTTGAGAGCAAATTATAATTGGGCAAATAGCAATTTTTATTTTCCTCCAACTCCAAAGAAGAAGACGTATTTTTGCGACAACCATCAGCAACATTACTTTTCGCTTCTGCACTACATTTGAAAAAACTATTGTCAGGCGTACCAAAATTACGGGTTAAAAAATTTTCTTCCAATGGTTCTACATTCACAAAAAGTCCACGATATTCTTCATTTACAAACAATTTTACGTAGTTTGCTCTTGGTGCAGCCATATATTTGCGTGCAATTTCGTAGCCTAAAACCTCACGTACCATACTCGGGTCACGCAAAGCGGTGCTTAAAACGGCACTTGTAGTACCTTGATAAGAAGCCGTTTGATTGACAAAATTAAATTTTATATAAAAAGGATTTCTTTTATCACCGTATTTAAAAGAGTTCGTGCCACGGTAACGAATACCTGAGTTCGGCATCTTTTGACCATCAACCGAAACATCGCCCAAAAGCATAGAATTGCCACTCACTTTAAGCGAATCTAAGATAGAAGACCAATTTTTTTGCTTAAAAGTAATACGAATTTCAGGCGTATGAGCTGCATCGTAAAAATCTTTATTTTGAGCAAAAGAAGTTTGCAAAATACTGATTATCAGTGTTATAAATATAAATTTTTTCATTATAAAATCTTTGGTTTATAGTAAATATAAGTTATAAAATGCTTTTTCAGAAAAACGCTGCAATGATACGCATTTTTTATTTATTTATTACGAATTTTAACATACGAGATTTTAAAATAAATCTAAATTAACCTTTCTGACTATCGTAGTAAGCCTCAAAAAAAGAATAATTTGGAAAAGATTTTTTGAATTATTTGAAAGTTGTAACTATTTGTTCTAATTTTATGTTTTATTTGAAAATATATAATAAAATGAATGAACAACAGTTTTTGGTCGAGGTAGAATTACCCGAAAATCCCGACCCCATGTTCTTTGAATTGATACCGCAACAGCGACTTCAAATCAACAAAATGATGAGCGAAGGCAAGATAATTTCTTATACGCTTTCACAAGATAGACAAAAATTATGGTGCATTTTTAATGCTTCAACAGAGTTTGACGTGATGACAATGTTGTCAGAATTCCCTTTGTCGAATTATATGAAATCGCAGATTTTTCCGCTAATGTTTCATAATTCGGTGCTACTATCAATGCCCGCTTTTTCTAAAAATTAGACCCAACAAATACGATAAGTAACAGCCACTTATCTTCCTTTTTTTATGGATAAAAAATATTATGCTATTCACAAGCCTTACAATGTAATTTCGCAATTTACGAAAGAAAATCACGATGATATTACCTTGGCGGACTTGGATTTTAAATTCCCTACCGATGTGTATCCCGTAGGAAGACTGGACAAAGACAGTGAAGGGCTTCTGCTCTTAACCAATGATAATCAACTGAAAAACAGGCTTTTAGATCCAAAATTTAAGCATCTAAAAACCTATTGGGCGCAGGTAGAAAATATACCTACAAAGGCTGCTATCGCAGAACTACAAGCTGGCGTGACCATTCGGGTCGATAAAAAAGACTACAAAACGCTCGCTTGCAAAGCAAAAATTTTGCCTAATATGGAAATCGCAGCACGCAATCCGCCTATCAGAGAAAGACAAAATATCCCAACGGCTTGGATAGAAATTACACTCAACGAAGGCAAAAATCGCCAAGTTCGTCGGATGTGTGCAGCCGTTGGTTTCCCCGTTTTGCGCCTTATTCGCATGCGCATAGAAAGCATAAAATTAGACAATATCGGTGTAGGCGAAGTGACAGAACTCGCTGCAAACGAGTTCAAAAGTTTTATGAACAGGGAGAATTAATAATGATTTGATAATTTGATAATTAAAAATGAGTAATTTATAATGAAAAATATAATCAATCCTATTTATCTCAATCCCGAAACGGTCAAACAACTCAATGAGGCTTACGAAAGTGGCGACCCATGTAAGCACATCGTTTTAGATAATTTTTTGCGCCCAGAGGTAGCAGAATTGCTGTATAATAATTTTCCAAAACTGAGTAGTTTGAACGTAAAACGTAAAAGTTTGAACGAAAAAAAGTCGGAAGATTATCATTTTGAGCGTTTTCACCCTGTTTTTCAAGAAGTAAAAGATGCCATTACGGGAAGCGATTATTGTAAAGTGATGGGCGAAATGACCTCTTTGGACGACCTTTTTGTGACAACCGATAACACTGGCGCAGGCGTTCATCAGGGCGGTGACGGCAGTTATGTGGACGTTCATATTGACTATAATATGAGTACAAAATTCAATGCTTGGCGACGTTTAAATCTCCTTGTTTACCTCAATAAAGATTGGAAAGACGAGTACGGCGGCGCACTCGAGCTTTGGGACAAGGATATGACCGAGTGCAAAAAGATGATTTTGCCCAATTTTAACCGTGCTGTCGTTTTCTATACCGATAAAAATGCGCCACACGGCTACCGCAAAATGTCTTTGCCAGAGGAAATTACACGCAAGTCATTTTATTGTTATTACTATACGCAAGTTGCGGAAGGCATGGAGTATTATGATTCCACTTTTGTTTCTCGACCTGACGAAAGTTTCCTAAAACGTACGCTTACAAAAGCGAAAGAAACAGCAAAAGTAACGATAAAATCCTTGCTTTTTAAAATTGGTATTACGTCACTTGATTTTCAAGATAAAAATAAGAAGAAGTAAGTAACTTAATAAATATACAAGAAAATGATTGCAGAAAGAACACTAAATCAAACACTTCATATTGCAAAATTTTCAAAGAAAGATGAGTTTTACACTCAACTTTCTGACATAGTAAGTGAATTAGAACATTACGAAGGACACTTTAAAGACAAGGTAGTTTTTTGTAATTGTGATGACCCAAGAATTAGTAATTTCTTTCATTATTTTTCTTACAACTTTGAAAATTTAGGATTAAAAAAACTAATAACGACTTGTTATAAAAATCAAGAAAAAGATTTGTTCATTCAAGAAGATTTTGAAAGTGCTGTATTTCTTGAATATACAGGCGACAAAAATGGAAACAAGATTCCCGATGCAGAAGAAATTGGCATAAAACCACTCAAAGGCGATGGCGATTTTAGAAGTGCCGAAAGTATTGAACTTTTAAAGCAATCTGACATTGTAGTAACCAATCCACCTTTTTCATTATTTAGAGAATATGTTGAGCAATTAGTAAAGTACAAAAAAAAGTTTTTAATAATTGGAAATATCAATGCAATAACGTACAAAGAAATCTTTAAACTAATTAAAGAAAACAAGGCTTGGTTAGGCAAAAATATGGGTAGAGGCATATCGGGTTTTATAGTTCCCGACCACTACGAACTGTATGGAACAGAAACAAGTATTGATAGTTTTGGAAATAGAATAATTTCACCAAATAATTGTTTGTGGCTAACCAATTTAGACACTTTAAAAAGACACGAAGATATTGTTCTTACTAAAACATACTACGGAAATGAAAGTGAATACCCTAAATTTGATAATTATGATGCAATTAATGTAGATAAAACCAAAGATATACCATTGGACTACAAAGGCGTTATGGGTGTTCCAATTACTTTTTTACATAAATATAATCCTGAACAATTTGAACTAATAAAATTCAGAAAAGGAAATGATGAAAAGGATTTATCAATAAATGGTAAATGCCCCTATTTTAGAATTTTAATCAAAAACAAAAGGCTCTAAATATTTCAATATAAAAATAAATGGCAAAAAAGCAAACAGACCGACTACGAATAGAAAAAGTAAGAGGTCAAGGGCAGAAGGAAATATTTGGGGAGAGCGCTCAAATTCACGACAAATCAGTAAATAGTTTTTCAAAAGCAGTTTTTGAAACGTTGAAAAATGATTTTCCTCATTTTGAATTTCGTTTTAGAGATAGCATTGACAAAAAGGAAATTAACGAAAAATTGAACTCGGTTGATAGCAGATTAGGCGTAACAATATTTGTTGAAAAGGCATCAATAAAACCAGATGGCGGAATTATTGAGGTTAAAGATAAAGATGAAAAATGGCGTATTGTATTGGTCTGTGAAGCCAAACATCAAGGAAAAGATATTGAAAATATTAGCAAAGGCGTTTTAGTTGGCAAAAACAGCAACCAAGAGTTAATGGTAGCAGGAAATGCGATTGAGCGTTCCCATAAAAACATCAATGAAATAAGAAACTTAATGATTGATGAAAAGCATTTTCCTTATGTTTTATTTTTACAAGGTTCAAATTTTCTTACCGAACCAATAATTGTAACAAAACCAGACGGAACAGAAGTAATTTTGAAACAGGATAATGCAACTTTAAATCGAATTGATAGACTGACAGCTTCAAATTTCAGTTTACCTATCAACCAAAATAGTTGCGAAAATATATTCATCTCAATTGACGGAAAGTCAGTTATGTTACAAGCCGTATCAATTTATACAAAACCAACGGAATGGACTATTGAAGAAATGCTGCCAATAATGATGGTCGTTTCAAAAACTTCATTAAAAATCATAGGCTTAAATTTTTAATTAGGAATGACAAATAAATAAGTTGATGATTTAGGCGCAAGAAAATAGGAACAAGATGAGGTTATTTTTATAGGGAAATGCAGCGCATTGCCTTATAAAAATAATGAAATATTGCTTTCTATTTTACCGTATAAAACGTCAAGTTATCTATTTGTCATTCCTTATACATTTTTAGTAACAAATTCCATTCAATGCGAATAATATCAGGTAAATTTAGGGGCAGACGCTTCAATCCTCCTGCGGACAATTGGCCCACACGACCAACTACAGATTTCGCCAAAGAGGGACTCTTCAACATACTAAATAATCATCTTGATTACGAAGAACTCAAAGTTTTGGAACTTTTTGGAGGCACAGGAAACATGAGTTACGAGTTTCTTTCTCGTGGCTCAACGAATGTTACTTACGTAGAAAAACACGCAGCAGCAGCAGCTTATGTCAAAAAAATGGCAGCTGAACTCAAAGTAGAAGAAGAATTACGTATTTTTCAGCTCGATGTCTATCGTTTTGTGGATTTAAACAAAGAAAAATACGACTTTATCTTTGCCGATCCTCCTTATGATTTGGCTGGTTTTGATGTAATTCCTGCAAAAGTCCTTGATAATGAGCTGCTTGCAGAAGACGGTTGGTTTGTTTTGGAACACGGACAGTTGAATAATTTTACAAAACACCCAAACTGTTTCGATGTGCGGAGCTACGGAAAAACATCTTTTTCTTTTTTCAAAAATGTATAATATTTAGTAACGAAAAAATAATGGAAAATCTTATCAAAATTGGTTATACACAAAAACCTCATGGGCTTACGGGCGAACTAAAAGTATTCATCGAAGATACCTACGAAGAGGATTTTATGGAATGTGAAACCGTTTTTTTGAATATTAAAGGTAAGGAATTGCCTTTTTTTATAGAAAGCATCAGAGGTGGTAACTTTACGATTGTCAAATTTGAAGATGTGGACACCAAAGAAAAAGCAATGGAAATCCAAAGCAAAAGACTTTCTATTCGTACCACCGACCTCATTCCTGACCAAGCACGTGAAGTACAACTTATCAGTGAATCGGGCAAACTAATTGGTTATACTATTTTGGATAAAACGGCTGGCGAAGTAGGCATCATCGAAGAAGTGTTAGAAATGCCGCAACAAGAAATGTTTTCGTTAAAATACCAAAAACGTGAAATTCTGATTCCTGTTTCAGACGATTACATATTGGAGATAGACGATGACAAAAAAGAAATTTTGATGGATTTGCCTGATGGATTACTGGATTTGTAGAAAACTCGAAGACGTTAATTTTAAAATCAGACCATAACGACAAAAATATATGGAAAATAAATACGTTGATTTTGTTAGCGATGAACATTTGCTAAATTGTGTTGCAAATCTTCATAAATCGTATTTAAAAGCGAAAAATAATATTACAAAAAAGAACTTTTATACCAATAAAGTTGATACCATTAAACTCACTTTTGACGCAAAATTCAATACTATCGACGAAGAAAGTCTAATCCAAGCTGAGATACTACGCCAAATTGATAAATCCATAAATAACTCAATTGGTACTTTTCATGAGCAAATATTGGGTGGCATAAAAGGTTTTCAAACTGGAAACTTAAGTGGTTTTGACATAAAAGCAAAAGATGATACTCTGTTTGCTGATATCAAAAACAAACACAACACAATGAACAGTAGTTCAGCTGAGGCACTGTTTCAAAAATTAGCAAGATATGCTGATGACTACAAGAAATCTAAATGTTATTGGGTTCAAGTTTTAGCAAAAAGTAGTTTCTGTGAACTTTGGCAAGGAGAAATTAATGGTAAACATAAGTCTCATCCAAGAGTTTACAAAATTTCAGGTGACCAGTTTTATGCCCTACTTTCTGGAAAAGAAGACGCACTTTTTCAATTGTATAAGATATTACCTTTGGTAGTAAGCGACCATTTGAACTCAATTGAAAAAAATAGTACCGCAAAGGAGAATTCCGCTTTGGACGAAATAAAATCAGAAACTGAAATTTCTAAAAGAACAATTTTAGACCAAATTACCTTTGAAAATTACAGTTATTATTTAGATTTTAACAAATTATAATAATCATTTAAAAATTTAATAATAGAGTACCCAACCTCTTTTCCAAGATTTACAGGCACTGCGTTTCCAATTTGTTTGTATTGTTGTACAATAGAACCTTCAAATTTCCATTCGTCAGGGAAAGTTTGAATCCTTGCATACTCACGAACTGTAAACGGTCGAGTTTCTTCAGGATGGCATCTTTCCGTTTGCTTTTGTGCTGGGCTACAAGTCAAGGTTAGACAAGGTTCGTCCCAGCCTATTCGCCTTGCGATTCCTGTTTTTCCACCACTAAGATGAAAACTTCCACCCATAAACTCTTTTTGAATTTCTAATGGTAAATCACGCCAGTAGCCTTTTTGCGGTACTAAATCTAAAACCTCAATTTTACTTTTTGGATATTTTGAACCTTCGGATTTTGGAACGTCACAATCAAACAATTCTCCCTTTTTTAAAGCATCTTCTAAATTATAAATTTTTTTATAGGGATTTGGATATTCGTATTTTAAATTAATGTCTTTTCGGATTCCAACTAAAATTAATCTTTCTCTTTTTTGTGGAACGTTAAAATTAATTGCTTTTAAAACTTGAACAGGGACAACATTATGACCAATTTCATCAAGAATTGAAATCATTCCTTCTAAGGTTTTCCCATTTTCGTGGCTTAATAAACCACGAACATTTTCGCCAATACAAATAGGAGGATTTACCTCATTTACAGCTCTTGCAAATTCGTAGAATAAAGTACCACGTGCATCGGCTAAACCAAGTTTTTTTCCAGCATAACTAAATGCTTGACAAGGAAAACCGCCAGTTACGACATCAACTTTATTATAATATTCAGAAAAATCAAACGATTTTATATCACCTTCCAAAACATTCCAATTGGGACGATTATTTCGCAAAGTTTGACAAGCCCATTTATCAATTTCATTTAGTGCAACACATTTTAAACCAGCTTTTTCCATTCCAACTGCTAAACCGCCAGCACCAGCGAACAATTCTAAAACCGAATAATCATTATGAGGTTCAGTGTAATTTGAAACTTCTTCTTTTATATTTTTATCTAAAAAATTTGAATATAAAATATCAATATCTGATTTTTTATAAACTCTATAATTACTCATAGGCTCTCGAACAGCAGAAAGTTTACCTTCTTTATCCCAACGTCGTAAAGTTTCTTTACTTTTACCAATATATTCAGAAGTTTCTGAGAGTGTCATATATTTATTCATAACCAAACTGTTTAACGTTATACAATGGTTACAAAAGTA
>JANMGN010000028.1:0-6612 GCA_031374645.1 Chitinophagales bacterium
AAAAATTATTCATTTTTAATTATTAATTAAATCTATGTCTGTACCAGTAAAAGTAAAAAAATCCGACTTCGGAAAAGGAATTCGTGCCTTATTGACGAATATCGATACGGAAGTTCGTGAAAATCCTGAGCGTGTTGTTAAAGAATTTACTAACAATAGCGCAATGTTGCCTATTCAGTACATTGAGGTTAATCCTTTTCAGCCAAGAAAAGATTTTGACCCTGTTGCGCTCGAAGAACTTTCGGCATCAATCACTGCGTATGGTCTGATACAACCGATTACGGTGCGTCGCCTCAACGATACGGCTTTTCAGCTGATTTCGGGTGAACGTCGTTTCCGTGCTTCCAAGTTAGCTGGTCTTACAGAAGTTCCTGTTTACATCCGTATCGCTGAAAATGATCAAGAAATGCTCGAAATGGCATTGGTAGAAAATATTCAGCGTGAAGACCTCAATGCGATAGAAGTAGCGATTAGTTATCAGCGTTTGATAGACGAATGCAACATGACGCATGATAATATGTCAGTTCGGGTAGGAAAAAAACGTTCTACAATTACCAATTATTTGCGTTTACTCAAGTTACCAGGCGAAATCCAAACTGCAATTAAAAATAAATTGCTTAGTATGGGACACGCAAGAGCCTTGGCTGGCGTGAATGATTTAGGTCTTCAATTGATGCTTTTTCATCAAACCATCAAGGAAGGATTATCTGTTCGTGACGTTGAAAATTTGATACAAAGTTATACAGAAGGCAAAAAAGCTGACCCTAAGAAGGCCGCAACCAAACTTTCTCCTGAATATAGAGCTGTACAAGATACGTTGAGTAGTTTTTTTGGTACAAAAATTCAACTCAAAGCCAAAGGCGACGGCAAAGGCTCTATCACGATTAATTTTAATTCTGACGACGAGCTGAATAGGATTTTGGATAATTGTGAAAAAAATCCTACAAATTAAAGATGTTTTACGCTTTTAAAGGCTTTATTCCTATCGTACATGAAAGTGCTTATGTACATCCGCAAGCAGCTGTCACAGGCAACGTAATCATTGGAAAAAATGTTTATGTAGGGCCTGGTGCAGCAATTCGAGGTGATTGGGGCGCAATTGTGATAGAAGATGGCTGTAATGTACAAGAAAATTGTACGATACACATGTTTCCTGGTATAACCGTTTTGCTCAAAAAAGGGGCGCATATTGGGCATGGCGCAGTTATTCATGGTGCTACAATTGGAAAAAATGTTTTGGTCGGAATGAATAGTGTCATTATGGATAACGCTGAAATAGGCGATGAATGTATCATCGGCGCAATGACTTTTGTAAAAGCCGATGAAAAAATTCCTTCTCGCAGCCTTGTTGTAGGAAATCCATCTCGTATTGTCAAGCAAGTAAGTGACGAAATGATTGCTTGGAAAACAGAAGGCACTGCCTTATATCAAAAACTACCTTCCGAACTTTTTGAGACACTCATACCTTGTGAACCACTTCGGGAAATGCCCCAAAATAGACCGAATCAAGAAAAAATATACGAGCGTTTTAAGAAATAAATGAAGCAAATTTTACTCAAATACTTTAATACTTTAATATGAAACCTACATTATTAATATTAGCGGCAGGCATGGGCAGCCGTTACGGAGGTATAAAACAGATAGATACAGTTGGGCCTTCGGGCGAAATAATTATTGATTATTCTATATACGATGCGATTCGAGCAGGATTTGGAAAAGTCGTTTTTGTCATTCGTAAAAGTATCGAAAAAGATTTCAAAGCCTGCGGTTTTGACGCAAAATATGGCGAAAAAATAGAAATTCGTTACGCTTTTCAAGAAATTGATGCTAAAATAGACGGTATTGACCACCTTCCTGAGCGTCAAAAACCTTGGGGAACAGGTCACGCAATTTTGATGGCAGCGAGCGAAATTCAAGAGCCTTTTGTAGCGATTAATGCGGACGACTATTATGGCTTTGATGCTTTTTATAAAGTCGCTCAATTTTTGCAAAAAAACGCTGCACCCGATGCTTATTGTATGGTAGGCTATAAATTAAAAAATACACTTTCGGAAAATGGCACTGTTTCTCGTGGCGTTTGTGAAGTAAATGAGCAGCTTCATTTGACCGATGTAACCGAACGTACAAGTATTCAACGTACTGAAAACGGAGGTACAATTTATATCGATACTGACGAATCTGTTAATGATTTAGATGAAAATGTAGTCGTTTCTATGAATTATTGGGGCTTTTATCCCAATGTTTTTGAAGAATTGCGTACACAATTCATTGATTTTGTGCGAGTTAGCGGAGAGAATCCCAAAGCTGAATTTTTTATTCCTTCGGTAGTGAACAAAATGATAAATGATAAAAAAATAGCTTGTACGGTGCTTACTTCCGAAGATCAATGGTATGGCGTGACGTATCAAGAAGACAAAAAAAATGTCCAAAAAGCATTTGAAACGATGCTTGCAGAAGGCGTATATCCTAAATCTTTATGGAACTAATTTTTTTATAAAAAATTGATAATGAGTTGCTTACAGTTGATAATTTTTAATCATTCATTTTTAATTATTCATTTTTAATTAGCTTTTATGTTGGCAGAAATTATCAAAACAGCTATTCTCGGAACAGAAAGGAGTTTTCCTCAAAAAGAACTTTTTCCTGCTTTTTTGCATGATACTTACAGTAAAATTATGCAAAGTGATGTATCTCAGGAAGCAAAATTTCTGAAACTCAGTGCATATATTTTTCAAATACAACAAACAGCTACTAAATCACAAACGCATTATCTTTTAACTGAAAAAACTCCTATCGAAGAGCGACCATATACGAGCGAAAAAGCAAATAGGATGTTTCGTAATTTTGTCAAAAAAGAAAATAAATTGCTGACAATCTTTGGATTACGTATGTTTGAAAAAGCTGAAAAGTTGGTTTCTCCCTACGAAATACCTGCATTATTGGATTTAGCTTACACTAAAATGGAATGGCGAGCAACGATTGTTGCAGTTTGTGGAAAAAGAGCTGAGTGGCTTTCTCAATTTAATGTACGTTGGAAACCGATTTTCGATTTAGAAGCAAATGCTGAAAAATTATTAAAAAAGAGCGAAAAACAAAAGAAAACTATCATAGAAACTGCTTTTGTAGGGCTTTCTTCTACGCAAAAATATATTTTAATAGATACTTATTTGTCCATAGATAGTATGTTTTATCAGTATCTTGATGGTTTGATGAGTGAAGATTTTAATCGTTTTCCTGCTGACTTTTCGATGCGAGTTTTTCAAGAAATTAACAAACGTTATTGTGGGCAAAGTCCTGATTTTTATCAAAATTTAGCACTTTATCTACATTCTTCGCTGAAATCTGAGCTTTTGGAACAAACGAACCAGCCTTTTCAAAACACAGGAATCCACCCGAATACCGCAAGAGAAATGTTAGAAATTTTGATGGATAGAGATGATTTGATTAATGCTTTGTAACAAAATCCTACTTTTTTTCAAGAACTTACAACCAATTTTACTTTTTCATCCTCTTTTGTTTTGTTCATTTTAATAAAAAAACGATGTATAAAACACTAAAAATTAGCTTATTTTTCTTCTTGTTTTCTTCTTTTACGCTATTTTTTGCTTGGAAAGAATACCAAAGTTACGAAGGTCGCTTCGGAATTTCGCTACCAACGGAAGATGTTTTGCAAAAAACAATTCCTATAAAAACAGCGATAGGCGATTTGGAAGAACATGTTTATTATCAAGTTCCTCCTAATAGCGATGCTGAAAATAAATTTTATCAAGTAACTTACATTGATTATCCAGCGGGTACTTTTCACAAAGATTCCACAGAGTTGCGAGAACTATTTTATCAAACTTCGCTCGAAGGTGCTGCGCTTCGTTTGGGCGGAAAAGTTATTTATTCAGATAATATAGAAACGCAGTTTATCAAAGGAAAAATTTGGCGGATAGATTATAATCGTGGAAATAGTGTGATGAAAACAAAGGCTTTTTTGTTTGGCGATAGATTTTTCACAGTTTCGGTCGCTACTCAAAAAGCGAGAAGTAGAAATCTTGAAATGGAAAAATTTTTGGATTCATTTCATTTTCTTTCTCAAAAGTAATGGTAACTACAAAATACGATTTCGATTTATTCGTTTAATATTTGAATTCATCATCAAGTAGTTCATCATTATTATGGATAGGAAAAAATTTATAATCAGCACTTCATTGACAGCTTTTGCAATGACGACTTTTGGTTCTGTAATAAAAAGTGCAAGTGGCAAATTTATTGGAGATTGTGATACTACAAACGATATTTTAGGTCCTTTTTACAGGAAAAATGCGCCAATTCGCTCAGATTTGACCTATGAAGGATTGGTAGGAACAAAGATAATATTAAAAGGAAAAGTATTCAAATCGGATTGTGTAACAGCACTCAAAGACGCACTTGTCGAAATTTGGCACTGTGACACCGAAGGTAAATACGACAATGATACAAAAGAATTTAGACAACGAGCAAGTTTGAAAACCAACGAAAAAGGGGAATATTCTTTCACTACTATTTTACCAGGAAAATATTTGAATGGCGAACTTTATAGACCTTCGCACATACATTTCAGAGTTACAGAAAAGAATAGCAAAGAATTGGTTTCTCAAATTTACTTCAAGGGAGATCCACATATTTCCAAAGACCCGTGGGCATCGCAAGAGAAAGCAAAATTTAGAATTTTGCAAATAACACCAGAAGATATTAAAGGCAACTTAGCTATAATTTTTGATATTTATTTGAAAGAAAAACCAAAAATTCAGACTAAATAGTTATTTGTTAAATTAGCCACAACTACACAAAAAAAGCCTCGCTTATAAGAAGCGAGGCTTTTTTTGTGTTACTTTTTTTAATTTTGTGGTTCATTATCATCTACACGCAAAGTCGCAAGTGCTGCTAAAATCAACATTACTCCGCCACAAGTTACGGCTGCAATTCTATCGTCGTGTAGAAAGTTTTTCATTACATAACCAAAACAAAGCGTTGCTAAAATTTCTGGTAACACGATAAAAAAGTTAAATATTCCGACATAAACGCCTGTTTTTCTATCACTTAGGTGCGGAACAAGCATCGCATAAGGCATTGATAAAATACTTGCCCATGCGATTCCAACGCCTGTCATAGACGCAAAAAGCATATATTTATTCGTAATAAAAGCTACCGAAAGTAACCCTATTGCACCTAAGAGTAAACAAATAAAGTGTGTTTGTTTCTTACCCAATGTATCTGACATTTTTGATAAAAAATAGAACGCAAAGATAAAAGTTATCAAAGAATAAAAGGCAAAGCACAAGCCAGCCCAGTTTCCTCCATCAACTCTACGGGTATCATTTTCACTCATTTCTTTGTAAAATGCTTGTTCACTACCAAATTTATCAATGGCTTCTTTTTGCATTTTTGCCGCAAATAAAATTTCCACTCCACCTACTTTTGCGCTTGATTCTTCGCTCAATACAAATGCCTTTTTGTCCGCTTTTGTATTGCCTTTATCTTTTAAATATTCAAAATATTCAACTTGTTCGGCAGGGTAGTCCTTGAAACCAAAAACGGTACGAGTAGTACCTACACCAAAGTAAAACCACATCAAAAATAAGCCAGGCCAAGTCAAAAATTGTACTAATGACAACTGACGCATTACTTTCGGCATCTTGAAAAGTGCTTCAAAAATTTCGCTCGCACCTCTTGCGATACGTCCAAAAAGACCTTCTCGCTTTGCCGCTTCTCGCTCTTCCATGAAACCTTTGATGTCCGCAGGCGGATATTCTTTGGTCGTATATATGGTATAGAGTACGGTCGTCAAAAACGCAACTGCTCCGATATAAAATGACCAACGAACATTTGTAGGGATTTCGCCACGTGCTGTTTCGGTCGAAACGTGAAATAAATTAGTGAAAATCCAAGGCAAAGCTGACGCAATAACCGCACCTACTCCGATGAAAAATGTTTGCATCGTGTAGCCTTTTGTTTGTTGTTCTTTTGGCAACATATCTGCCACAAAAGCACGAAAAGGCTCCATACTTATATTGATAGAAGCATCCAAAATCCACAATAAACCTGCTGCCATCCAAAGCGTAGAGCTATGTGGCATCAAAATTAGCATGATAGAAGAAAGGATTGCACCTACCAAAAAGAAAGGTTTTCTACGACCGAGTGGTGTCCAAGTTTTGTCACTCATATAGCCAATAATGGGCTGAACAATTAATCCAGTAAGCGGAGCTGCAAGCCAAAGTCCTGGTATTTCATCTGCATTTGCGCCTAATTTTTCGTAAATTGCACTCATGTTTGCCATTTGTAAGCCCCAACCGAACTGAATACCAAGGAAACCGAAACTCATGTTCCAGATTTCCCAAAAACCAAGGCTTCTTTTTATAAAATAAGGATTATTGTCTTGCATAACGTTTTGTCTTTTAAATGAAAAAATTTAATTTTGGTTTATAATATTATTTGAAGTACTTAGCTCAAAATAATCAATACTTATTTCTTCCGAGTATAGCTTTATTAGTATTTTGTCAATTTCGTTAATTATTTCGTCTCCATTTTGGTTGTCAAGGCTTAAAATTCGATACTCTTTGTATAAGTCTAAAATCTTCTTTTGTG
>JANMGN010000093.1:0-2258 GCA_031374645.1 Chitinophagales bacterium
ATACCTTACAAAAGGTACTATTGTGACAGATAACGCAAAGGCAGAAGTTACACAAGCTATCCAAAAGTTTTTTATTGCCAAAGGGTACTTAGATGCTAATGTTGTGATTACAGAAGAGGCAGATAAGACCTCTGTAAATGCTGTGAAATTGCTTTTTGATGTAAAGAAAAATCCTCGTGTAAAAATTCAAAATATTATCGTAGAAGGTAATACGAATATAAAAACACGTAAAATTTGGAAACAAATGGACAAAACGAAGCGCAAAGCTCGTATTTTCACTGCTTCCAAATTAATCGAGAAAGAATACGAAGACGATAAAAAGAAAATTATAAAATATTACAATAAAATAGGTTTCCGTGATGCTATCATCACAAAGGATTCTGTTTGGCGTGAAAAAGATGGCGATTTGATGATAAAATTAGCTATCGAAGAAGGCAAACGTTATTTTTTCCGCAATATCAAATGGAAAGGAAACTCTATCTACGAAACGGAACAACTTGACCGTGTATTGGGTATAAAAGCGGGCGATACTTATAACAATGAATTGTTGGAAAATCGCCTTCGTTACAGTCAGGATGGACGTGATGTGAGTAGCCTCTATATGGACAATGGATATTTATTTTTCAACGTAGATCCAGTAGAAGTTTCTATTGATAAAGATTCTATCGACCTCGAAATGCGTATTTTTGAAGGGCCACAAGCTACTATTGACCGTGTGGTTATCAAAGGAAACGACCGTACAAACGAACACGTTATCCGTAGAGAATTGCGTACAAAACCAGGCGAAAAATTTAGCCGTTCGGATATTATTCGTTCGCAGCGTGAGATTATTAGCTTAGGTTATTTTAATCAAGAAAAATTAGGCATCAATACGCCTGTAAATGCACAGCGAGGAACAGTAGATATTGAATATACCGTAGAAGAAAAACCTTCTGACCAACTCGAGCTTTCGGCAGGTTGGGGCGGCGTTGGTCGTGGTGTAATCGGAACACTTGGTGTTGCTTTCAATAACTTTTCGGCTCGCAATATTTTACACAGAGAAACATGGAGTCCGTTGCCACAAGGCGATGGTCAAAAATTTTCTTTGCGTGGACAAACGAATGGTAAGTATTACCAATCGTATAATATGTCGTTCACAGAACCTTGGTTGGGTGGAAAAAAACCTCGCTCGCTTACAATAAGTGCTTTTCATACTATTATCAATCAAGGTGTATTTTCATCAGCGACCGTTACGAGTGACAAAATCGCTATGACGGGTGGTTCAATAGGTATAGGACAACGTTTGAAATGGCCAGATGATAACTTTGTTTCTCGTACAGAAATCGATATTCGTAATTTTAAATTGACCAACCTGACACCTAATAGTGGTTTCTCTTTTGCAGGTATTACAAACGGTAGTTTTAATAATATTAGTTTACGTCAAACAATTGCTCGTTCGTCTATCAATGATCCTTTATTTCCAAGAGAAGGTTCTAATTTCTCTTTGACCATGATGTTCACGCCACCTTATTCTTTGCTGAACAAAAAAGATTATTCAACATTGACAGCGGCTGAAAAATACAAATGGGTAGAATACACCAAATTCCGTTTTACAGGCGAATGGTACACAACACTTGTAGGCAAATTAGTCTTGAAATCTTCTATGAAAATGGGACTTTTGGGCAGCTACAA
Organism: Chitinophagales bacterium; assembly: GCA_031374645.1. Taxonomy (GTDB): domain Bacteria; phylum Bacteroidota; class Bacteroidia; order Chitinophagales; family Saprospiraceae; genus CANHEE01. The sequence continues at coordinate 1,672 of JANMGN010000093.1, forward strand.
CAGCGAAGTAGGACTTTCTCCATTTGAGCGTTTTGAGTTTGGTGGAAATGGTCTAAATAATCAGCAAATCGGAATTATCGGACGTGATATTATCTCTGCACGTGGCTACGATGCAAATTCTTATGGTGCAAACTACGGTGCAGATGGAAGAAAAGATGGTGCTGCAGTATTCAACAAAATGGGCTTAGAATTGCGTTACCCTATTTCACTCAATCCTCAATCTACTATTTTTGCATTGGCATTTGTAGAAGGTGGAAACTCGTTTAAATCTATCAAAGAATTTAATCCATTTGAGTTCAGACGTTCGGGCGGATTAGGTTTGCGTGTATTCCTTCCGATGTTTGGTTTACTTGGTTTTGATTATGGTGTAGGTTTTGATAAAACAGTGACTGGCGCAAAAACTTTAAAATCATTGGGAACATTTAATATTATCCTTGGTTTTGAGCCAGATTAAAAAAATACAGGCACCATATCTTACTATGATACCTGCAAACAAACAATTCGGATAAGCCTTCAGCACCGCGACTGCCAAATGCTTATTAGAATGATACAATAAAAAGTCAAAGGTTGCTTTTATGCTTATATGA
>JANMGN010000103.1:0-5982 GCA_031374645.1 Chitinophagales bacterium
ATTTTGATATTTATGATTTTATAAGCTGGATTTTGACTTATAGTAATCGTATTCGTATCTTCTCGTATATCATTTATAGCGGTAGTTTCATAAGCACTTTTGTTTTTATCTAACAAAAACAAATTCATACAAATTACCGTATCTCCCGAAGGCAAAAGAATATCACCAGCAAAACTTGAAGATACCGAATTTAATAAAGATTTTGTAATCGTAATCTTACCATGACTATCCCGAAGATATATTCTCTCTTTTACAAACTTGTTTTCTAATCTCGCAGCTGGATTTCTATGAAAAAAGCTATTATGAACACAATTTTTATCAATTAAAGTAGTATCCCAAGAAATACTAATAGGGAAATTTTTACTCAAAAAATATAGAAACGTTTGTGTATTGACCCCTTTTGCTAAATCTGGTGTTGATATATAACAACTCCGTTTTTGCACATATATTTTAGACATAAAAGGAAGTTTTGGGTTAGTTTTTATTACCAAAGCTCCCGTTCTCGCATCCATTGCTTTTTCAAAGGGTTCGTTTCGTATATCTTTTTCTCCAAAGTCTCCCTCCCAAAAACCATATTCTGCATTAATATCATAACCTGTATAAACAGTGTCTTTATTGCCTTTACTATCACTAAAATAAAGAGGTAGTAGAAATTCAGGTTTTTGCGCCTCTGTGTTTTTAAAGTAACACAAAAGCAACACGAAAATTATTATATTTTTCATAATCTTTTAGTTTTAGTGTTGAATAAAAATAGATTGAGTCACGACTTGGTTTGCTGTACTAATTTTTATCGCATAATTTCCATTAGTAATCCAATGAGGTGTTTCTATACTAAAGTAATGTGAGCCTTCTGTTTCATTACTTGACGTTTTAAGTGGATAGGTATATTCTGTTACTAAGTTTATAAGATCAATTTTTATATTTTGTGGCTGTCCTAACTCATATTCAATATTTATAGTTTCTAAAACAGGATTAGGATAAACTAAAACTCTTCTGAGTTCATCTCCTACGCCACTAGGCTCATTACAGCTTGTTATCTTGATTATTTTATTGACAATATCAGGTTCTGAGCAAGTATTATCAGTTCTTAGGGTAATTTTATATGATTTCCCAACTTTAAACGTATAATCTAATACTTTTGTCAGATTGACCTTCCCAATCTCGCCACTAAACCATTTTGATTTTAAAGTACTCGGTATCGCTTGATTTGTAGAGGTATTAATCTCAACAACTTTTAATTCATAAGATTTTTCATAAGTAGTCGCAGTACCATCAATAATTACGCTTGGTTTAAATCCTACTGGCATTGGAGTAGAAAAACAATAACTTAATGGTCCATAAAAAAGTGCTACTGGTTTTTGGCAAGTTCCTACAAATGATACATATTTTTTCATATCATAGCCTGTGCCTTCCATAGCTTGTTGAGCTATACATATTTGACAAGGAGACATCGCCCAAGTATTGACGTCGCCATTATAATCCATAATATTATTTGATTGTTTATCTAGTTTATTGCAAGGACTTTCAGGATTATCCACCCATTGCCAACAATCTAAATCATTTTTAGTATCACTGCATTCATCTGGGTCTTTAGGATGCTCTACTCCTAAGTCATGCAAAATTTCGTGTATTAATGTTCTTGCATCTATTTTAGTATACCAAGTATCTTTATCTCCCTTATCTTTATACATTGCCTTGTAGCTTTCCCAACCACCTGAAACGACTAAAATATTATTTCCTAAATTAGTGTAACCAGAAGAAAATGTTTCTTTAGTTACGTTTGCAGCTTTAACAAACGGATAAAAATAGCAATTGATTTCGCTATTAGAATTTACGGCATAAGGTGAATTAAAATAGACATTGCTCCAACTATTATCGGTGTTCATAGTATGCTTGTCGGTAGCACTATCATATTCTAATACGTCAGGCTCAAAACTTCCACGATGAACATATACTCCTTTTAGTGTGAGTTGTAAATTTATTTTACAGACAGAGTTGCCCGAAGGAGCATTTAGGCGAGGTGAATTTTCTCTTAATTGCTCGTTAGCCTCTTTGAGAATTTCTTCTGCCCGAATATAAGCATTAACAGCGTTGTCTGGTGGAGTATCTCCATCATTGTTTTCATTAAAATTTCCCTTGCCATCAGGCTTACAAAAATAATGGAAATTCACAGCCAAATATTTTATAGGTTGGTTATCCCAAGGACAATTATTGGCATCTGACGTATTGCAATTTATTGGAGTATTACTGTTGTTACCATTATTACCAACTTTATCACTATCGTCAATCATGATAAAGTTGCTCGGAATTTGTTCTGTCACTTGCGCTGTCATTTTTGTACAAGTAAAAAGAACAAGAAAAATAGCAAAGAACTGTTTATGAACTGATGAACTGATGAACTGATGAACTTTTTCATAATAAAAAATTGGGTTTGTTAAAGAAAAAATTTTACAATACAAATATACGAATAATAAATCATACGCCAAATTATTTTTTATTTTTTCGACTAAATTTTTTTATTCTTATCTTTTTCACTCGTAAAAACTATCTTTGTACTTTATTTGTTTTTTTTATACCTTTAACTTAATCCAACCCAATATAAAATGTTTACAGGAATTATAGAAGCACTCGGAAAAGTGCAAAAAATTGAAGAAGAAGGAACAAATGTTCATTTCACGATAAAATCTTCTATTTCTGACGCTTTGAAGATAGACCAAAGTGTGTCGCATAATGGCGTTTGCCTTACGGTAGTTGCCGTTGGCGAAAATTGGCATAAAGTCACAGCGATAGATGAAACTTTGCAACGTACCAATCTTGGCGATTGGCAACAAAATAGTGCAATTAATTTGGAAAGAGCTATGATTAGTCACGCACGCCTTGACGGTCACATGGTGCAAGGACACGTTGATGCCAAAGGAAAATGTATCAATCTGGAAGATAAAAATGGCAGTTGGGTCTATACTTTTCAGTACTTGCCTACGCCAGAACATATTTTGGTGGATAAAGGCTCTATTTGTGTGAATGGCGTTAGCCTTACGGTCGTTAATCCCAAAGATGATGTTTTTTCAGTGGCTATCATTCCTTATACGTACGAACATACGACTTTTCATCAGATAAAAATAGGCGATAGCATCAATTTAGAATTTGATATTATTGGAAAATATATTGCGAAATACGCAGCATTATACATGAAGTAAATGGAGAACGAAACAAAAATTAGAGGAAACGGAAAACTTTTAATCACAGGCGAGTATTTTGTTTTAGATGGAGCAAAAGCACTCGCTTTGCCTACGCAATTGGGGCAACAATTGTCTGTGACCCCAAAAGAAAGTTTTAGCAATTTGGTACGTTGGAAAAGTTTTGACGACGAAAAAAAAACATGGTTTGAAGGTGTTTTTAATACAGAAAAAATGTCTGTTTTAGAAACAAACAATCCCGAAGTAAGCGATAGATTATTACAAATGCTTTTGGTCGTAAAAGACTTAAACGAAGGCATTTTTTCAAAAAAACAAGATTTATACATACAAACTCACTTGGAATTTCCTCGAAATTGGGGCTTGGGCAGTAGCTCAACGCTCATCTATACGTTGGCTAAATATTTTGAAATAGACCCTTATATTTTATTAGAAAAAACAATGGGTGGCAGCGGCTATGACATTGCTTGCGCAGGGACAAACCACGCAATTGTTTATCAGCGAAAAGAAAATCAAGCGACTTTTCAGACGGTAAATTTTAATCCTTCATTTAACAAAAATCTGTATTTTGTTTACCTTGATAAGAAACAAAATAGTCGAGAAGGTATTGCACAATACCGCAAAGTTGTACAGAAAAATCATCCTGCAATAGACGAAATAAGTCAGCTCACAGAAGCGGCTCTTTTGGCAAAAGATTTATCTGAATTTGAAAAAATTATATCGACACACGAAACTATCGTTTCTAATATACTTCATTTGACTTGTGCAAAAAAATTATACTTCAAAGATTACTTTGGCGAAATAAAATCGCTTGGTGCTTGGGGCGGTGATTTTGTTTTGGCAACAAGCGACAAAAGTGAAGTCGAAACACTTCGGTACTTCCATAAAAAAGGATTTCAAACTGTCCTTCCTTACCATCAGATTATCCTATAATCGCTATTTTTTATGTCACATATTTCAAAAAAATTATATTTATTTTTTTTGTAAAATGTATTTTTTCAACCTATTTTTAACAATAAGTTATATTTTTTCCTATTTGTTAAATATTTCATAATTTTTTTATCAAATTATAATAATATATATTTATAAAACGTTAAAAATTAATTATTTAAGCAATACTAAGGTTGTTTTTTTGATATGTTAATAAAGAGGAGTAAAAAAATATTTTGTAAAAAAGTACAATAATTAAAGTTTAATTCCCTTATATTTACAGATAATTCAAACAAAATGTACTTATGTTGCAATCAAACAACTCTGATTTAAAAAATACTCCGGTAGCTATTAGTAGCTATTTGTGTATGTCACAAAAGGGAACGGTAGAGTTTACTGAGGAAACGGAAATTTTATTTATTGTAGGTTTCTTTCAAAAAAATGGGAATTTGGAGGAAGCACTTAAAGCTGTCACAACTGGCATAAAACAATTTCCTTATTCAGTAGATTTATACATTTTTAAAATCACTTTGCTCATAGAACAAGGGCAAAATGATGATGTTGTGCTTACTTATATTGACCGTGCGCTCGACCTTGTGCCGAACTCTGCACGGGTACTTTTACTCAAAGCAGAAGTGCTTGCCAATTCAGAAAATTTTGCCGAAGCTGAAAGTATTTTAGACTTCATAGTGACGTACGCCGACAAAAACGAGTTGGAGCAAATTTATTTACTCAAAGCCTTTATTTACGATAATCAAGAACAGTTCGATGATATGTTTGACGCACTAAAAGATGCTCTTAGCATTAATCCTCGCAACGCCGAAGCACTTACTCAAATGTGGCTTGCGGTGGCATATTCGGAACGTTATGAAGACAGTATAGAAGTCCACGAAGCTATCCTTGACGAAGACCCTTATTCTTTCCAAGCATGGCAAAATTTAGGTCATGCACACAATGGTCTAAAAAATCTTGAAGAAGCTATTTTTGCTTACGAATATTCTACGATTACCAATCCTGATAATGAATTTGGTTATTTGGACTGGGCATTAGCTTGCTCAGAAGCGAACCGTTATAATGAAGCATTAGAAGTATATAAGGAAGTAGAGCTGAGGTTTGGTACAAATCCTGAGCTGCAATCTAAAATCGGATTGTGTCATCAATATATGGACAATTATCTGTCGGCTTCTAAGTATTATGCCAAAGCATTACGTGCTGATGAGCAAAATCATGAGGCACACTATCGTATGGGAGAGTGTTTGGTTATACAAAATGACTATCAAAATGCCATCGTAGCATTTAAGCGTGCGATTATGATAAAGCCACAATTAGAAGAATATCATTTGGCGTTGGCAAAGTCTTATGAGGAAAGCGGCGATTTAGAAAATGCTAAAAATGCTTACGACCGTTTGATAGAAGTTGCACCCGAATGTCCTGAACATTGGTTGTATCAAGTGGATTTTTTCTGTAAAATAAAAAACTTTGCAGAAGCGCTCAAAACACTCGAAATCGCAGAACTCAATATTTCTCGTAATGCGTACCTTTTGTATCATCGTGCAGTTTGTTTTTTTCGCATGGGCAACCGCAATGAAGCGATGCACTGGTTGCAAGAAGCATTGTTAGAAGATTATGCAATGCACAGCCGTATTTTTACGGCAGTTCCTAATTTAGAAAAAGACAAAGATGTCTTGAATTTGATACGTACTTTTAGATAGGAAAATAATGATTAATATTTTTAATGATAAGTAGGCGTATAGAAATAATCGATAATTTTTTTGGCGTTGTAAAATAACATAAGTAACTGACTACAAGGAAGTTACGTTGTTATTTTACAACGACTTCCCTTTAAAAAAATTATGAT
>JANMGN010000266.1:0-8343 GCA_031374645.1 Chitinophagales bacterium
ACGGCACCAGTTGGAGTGAAATAGGGAGTAACGCTATGACTTCAATCATCCAATTAAAGGTTAATAATCAATGGGATAGTTTTTGGAAAATGGCCGCTTAATCATAACCTATTTTCTATCACTTAATATTTTACAGTAAGAATTTTTTCATGTTTTAGACTTTCTTTGAAAAATGTAAAAAAATATTCATTTGAGGTATGATTTGAATTGAACTTATAGAGTTGAAAAAATATTGTTGCTTATGTGGCTCAATTCTAAACTGCGGACTTATGCATAATTTAAGTATTTTTGATAATCGAATGTATTGATTAAAACTAATAGAAACACTAAAATCAAACTTAGAGTATTGGTATAACGAATTATTGGAGATTGATGTATCGAAAACACCCGCACCAGTAATTTTTTTATCAATAATAGAAGGTAATACTCGATACCCTTGTGCTGCAATACTAAAAGAGGTATTTTTTTTAATATACTTTTCATAAGCAATATCTATACCCAGCTGTTCAAGGCTTGTAGTCTGGTCGATAGTCGTAGTTGTTTTATTTTTTATGTCATTGGGAAGTGTTATATTGTTTAGTTTTTGTTGAAAACGATATTCAGCATAGAATAAGCTAATATTTATTTTATGCTTTCTGTAATCTAAACTTGTACCTAACTGAAAAGCATTGCCATTTTGAGGCAAATAGCGATACTGAATACCCCTATTTCGGTTAATTGTATTTAGATGTAATAAGTAGTTTGCGCCACCACCTACATACACTCCTTGAAATGATTGCGCATTGGCGATAAAGCCATTTATTAATAAAATATATAAAAATATATAGTTTTTTGATTTTCTTAAAATTTTCATTGTAATATAATTTAAAAAACAGTAATGATTATTAGTTCATCTATGATTTTAGCGATTAAAATTAACCTAAAAATATTAGCAATTAGTTGCAGACATAGTTACGATGACTTTACTTCTACTTTAGTTTTTTGTTTATGCTGAAATCATAGATGAACCGTAATTTTTTGAACTTTAGAATATCATTTATTAATTCAATTTTGTCACGTCGCTACAAATAAGGGAGTTATTGGTACTTTTTAGGAATTTTTTTCCAAAGTTACTAAGACCTTCACACACTTCCTTTTTTTGGTTACCACAATATTTGTACTCCAAAAGAAAAGTATATACACCAGTTTGAACTACTTGTCCCTTGTAGAACCCATCCCAAGTTAATTGAATTTCATTTCCAGTCAAATACTCTCCAGTATTTGCTTCTACTTCATTATCAAACAACAAACCACCCCATCTATCAAAAATAATTAAGTGCGCCCAATATATAATACCAGTGGAGAAATTGGGATGAAAAGTGTCATTATTTCCATCACCATTGGGAGTAAATGATAGAGGAACAAAAATATTTACTTCACATTTTCCATTAAGACTTTTCCCAGCTTTTGAAGCCGAAGCCGACAGGGAGCAACTTCCAATTTGGTTGTAAGTAATAGGAGCACCCTTAAAATATAGAAACGCTTTAAAGTCATGATTATTGCATGATGGTAACGTTCCATTGAGTTTGAAAGTGTGTATTTTTGATATACCTTTTGAAATCGGAGTCATTAATTTGGGGTAAATACCATCAACATCAATATACGATGACAATTTATCTATATCCATAGGAAAGTCAAACTCCCAGTCAATAAAAACTTCAAAATCACAGCTTCCTACATCATTGTAGCGAAATTTCCCTTTTCCAAAAAGCTCTCCTGTTTCATAAACTGTAAGATCATCTTTTTCTGTGCAACCATTAGCCGAAGTTGCCGTCACAGTGTATATTTGACTTAATGCTAATGAGTTACTACCACCCTGTATCGTAGGAAATTCAAGTTTTGAGTTATTTAGGTATTTTGCATTATTCCATTGAAACGTACAGCTATTACACTTATTATTACCCAAAATTTGAATATCAGTTTTATTTGTACAGAGTATTATATCTGGGTAGTCCAATATAGGACTATTTTCACAAATATATTTGCTCGTCATTGAAATTTTTTCTTCACTACAGCCGTTAGATAATATCAAGGTAACTTTAAACATCTCTCCGCAGCTTAGTTGTGTCTGATTAGTGAACTTGCTAAAATAAGCGCCAATTACATCATCTAAGACAGGTTTATTATCATAGCCTGTTGGTGTTATCGCACAACCTAAAAGGGCATTATCCTTTATCCTACAAATTTCAAATTGATAAGTGTTAAAATTACTACTTCCGGTTCCACTTGCCTTCATTTTTTGATTTTGACAAGACACTGATCCTAATTCTAACTTTGCAATTGGCTTCTTGGGGTCGCATAAACCATCTATATAGGCGTAACAAAAATGAAGACCTTGCGCCCCGCAATTGGTAACATTAAATGTAATACAAACATTTTGTCCTAAATATTTTTTTAAATCTACACTCTGACACGCCCAGTTTTTATAGACAATAGTTTCATCTTTTTGAGTAGTAGTGGTAGTGAAAAATGGATTATTAGAATTCGCTATAATGGGACCAGACTCGTCTATAATAACATTTTTACTATCTTTAACTTGCCACGAAAAAATAGGATTTGGAGCAGTAGTATGATTCCCTTCTGACATAACTAAAGCATAATTAAAAATAAAATTTTTATTACAATCTTTGACATCAAAGCAGTACTTTAATGTTGCAAATTTCTTAGAATCTACTCCATTGTCACCAAGTTTTATAATATAATTTGAGCCAGAAGGCGAATTTAATGGAATTGGCACATAAAAATCGTTTTGACTAGCGTTACTGGCTATAACGGTATGCTGCCCACCATTTTTGGGAGGTATTGTTCCAGTATAAAAAATATTAGAACCAGACCCAACTGCTTGGTACTCTCCAGCACTACCAGTCCAACTTCCAAATGTTCCTGTTTCAAAACTACCTCCAGGACAACAACTATTTTGATTACCTTTTTTCGCTAAAATTATTACTTCTTTTGATGTTGAACAACCAGTAAAACTGTTTCTTATAACGACATTATATGTCCCTTCTGGTAAATTATTAAAACTACAATTATTAGGACATTTTATATAAGTTTTTCCTCCATTGATACTATATTCTAAAGCTGTTCCCATTGCTTGAATACCAATTGACCCATCATTACAGTAAGGGCAACTTGGATTTTTAGCATCAGTATTATAAATTTGAACACCGCAATCAGTATCATCACAATCACTTACGCCATCACAATCATCGTCAATGCCATTACCACAAATATCTTTTAAGATAGTACCGGGTATATCAATTTCACTTACAGTAATTCCACCTATTCCAGTTGTTTGTATTCTAACGTATTGCGCCTGTCTATATTCGAGAGGTATTTCTATGCCGCTTGGTTTTAAATCATCAACAAATACATAATTTATATATACGGTTTTTCTAACTGATTATATAAATTTCCGTCTGAAAAGGGTACTTCAGAAGTTAGTATATAATATTGTTTGAGATTAGATGAATTAGTATTATTAGGGAAATAAATTTTTATGCCACGAAGAACATATTTGTCACCTAAATCTGCCTCCCAATAAGAATTTGCTTCTGTATTGGTTTTTGTAATGTTATTTTCACTTGACGAAACTGTAATCGTTCCATCATTACTATAAGTTGCTATACCGCCATCTTTTGTACTTGATGTTTTTACTGTTTTTCCAATTAATACATTTGTAAATATTGAACTCTTAAAACAAGGTAAGCTTACGTTTTGTGCATTGATTCTAATCATTAAAATGCAAAGAATTAGTAAAATTAATATTTTTTTCATAATTTTAGATATTTTATTAGTGGAATAACGATATTAGTGTTTTTGGATAATAAATTTGTCTTGATAAAGTATAGTTTTGCCATCAGACAGTTTTATGAGATATAATCCATTTTCTAAATAATCTAAATTCAATTCAGAGAGATTATTAGATATTTTTTCAGTAAGCAATACCTGTCCAATCAAGTTTTGAATTTGTATCATTGGCTGAATATCTGCTATTTCTTTACTAACCAACACTTTTAATTGAGTATTGGTAGGATTTGGATAAATCATAACATCGTCTTTGCCAAAATTACTTTTGTTGGATGAAACTTTAGACTTTATATCATCAACACATAACTTTACTTCAACCTCTGATGAGGTAACGGTATATTTTGTCAAAGATGGACTATTTAGTGGATCATTATTAGCAATAATACTGACTCTATAAAAACCAGCAGAAAGATTTGAGAAAATTGCTTCAAAAGTATTTAGACTTTTTTTCTCTCTTGAAGACCAGATTCCAGAAGATATTTTTTTTTCTAAAAGAAAAACATAATTACGGTCAAAACTCAGAGTATTAGTCGTTGTAAATATGTTATTACAACTGACGACTTTTGAATCTACATTTTGGCCATGTAATGATAGTGTTGCTAATTGACAGGATATCACTGCCATAAATATTAAATTTTTCATATATGAATTTTTAGTTAAAAATTTATGAATTTTATTTTTCAATACTAATACTCTACTTTTTTAGCTAAAATTGCATTGTTTTGAAAACCATCTTTGAACATCGCAAAAATGGCTATTTCTTTTTCAAGTAATAAATCAGCTATTTCTTTTTGCGTATCTTCGTCAATACCAGTTTTCATGGTAAGGTCGAAGACTTGTGTAACAATACCTGGCGAATATTTCAATACGATTTCGTCAGAAAGTTTTTGTGCAAATGAAGAATGGCACAGAAATGTCATGGCGCAACAGTGCAGCACCAAAGAAAAACTCTTTTTCATAGTGAAGATTTTTTTAGAAAATTAAAGAAAAAAAAATTAAAAGGAGAGCTTATTTTTTGGTTAAGAGGTGTTTGTTTTGAGTAAATTTAAAACAAAATACTTCCGACTACAAAAAAAGCGCAAGCCGTTCCTTTGAGATGCTTGAGTACAAGGTAGTCGAAAACCATAACCATAGCAAGAGGAACGCTTGCGCTTTTTGTATAGGCACAAGCGTAACGCAGATTGCTACTGTTAGATTGATGGTATAAAACTTTCGACTTTTTGTACTCCAACAAACAGTATTTTACAATGCGAAACGCAGAATATTAATACGAATAAAATATAAATGAAATATTAATGTATTATTTGGAATAAAAAAATATTTTTGATTTTTTTTCGATAAAATTAGATAAAATTAAATACGTAGGTCAAGTTTTCTATGGTTAAAAGTTGGTTAAAAAAGCGAATATTAAGAAATAGCATCTAACGTAGTGACGATAATTTCCATTTTTAAAATGTTACATTTCAACAAAAAAATAAATTTTTTTTATTCAAAATAAAAAAATGTCATACTTTTTGAATAGTATAGTTTTTATTTGTCAGAATATTTCCTTATCTTTACGCTTAGGTAAACAAAACAAGATTTTTTTGTGCTAATATCTCAAAAAAAGCATAAAAAATCAATTTTATTAGAAAAAACTATGGGAATTATCATTTCATTGCTGAACCATAAAGGTGGTGTTGGCAAAACAACTTCAGCTATAAATATTGGAGCAGGATTGGCAGAACTTGGCAAAAGAGTTTTGTTGATAGATTTAGATCCGCAAGCGAATTTGACACTTTCGCTCGGAATTCCACGTCAAAAATATACGATTTACGAAGCTCTACGTGGCGAATGTGATTTAGTGCCTTACATCGTAAAACCTAATATGCACATCGTGACTTCTACGCTTGACCTTTCGGGTGCTGAGATGGAATTGGTCAATGAAGCAGGACGAGAGTATATCATGCGGGAGCTTTTTTCTACGATAAAAGATCAATACGATTATATTATCATCGACTGTCCACCTTCGCTTGGTCTTTTGACTTTGAATGCACTGACAAGTAGCCGTTATGTGATGATTCCGCTGCAAACAGAGTTTTTGGCACTACAAGGTTTGGCAAAAATCAAACAAGTAATAGACAAAGTTCGTATGCGTTTGAATAAAAACCTTGAAATTGGTGGTGTAATTCCTACGATGTTTGATAAACGTAAGGTTTTGAACAATGACGTTGTGGACACTATTCATAAGTATTTTGGCGAAAAAGTATTCAAAACATACATCAGAGATAACGTTGCTTTGGCAGAAGCTCCTGCACAACGCAAAGATATTTTTGATTATGCGCCCAAAAGTCCTGGAGCGGTAGATTATTTGAACCTTTGTAAGGAGATTATAGCCCGTACCGAAAATGCGCCTGTGGAGTTAGAAGGCTAAAAATTAAAATTTATAGGTGGTTTTTGAATAGAAAAATTATTTAAGTTTGAAAAATGAGTAAAAAGAAATTTTCAGATGGGCTTGATAGCATCTTTTCAGATATTCATGAAGAACCGATGGCAACGACCTACGTTCTCAAAGATAGTCCGAAAGTAGATGTAGAGGAGCGAAACTCCAAAATGGAGCGAAAAGGTGGCAAAAATTTTTCGTCTAACATGGACGATGTCATTATGAAGTCCTTTGTGACGAATGGCGAAAATAAAAATAAAGAGGAAGATAACAACTCTAATATAAGATATTCTCATGTCAAAAAGCAACGTACGCCTCTCACAGGTATCGATGGATTATTTTCACGGAGTATAGAATACGGCGATTTGGATAATGATACCAAAAAACGTATCGTGCTTATTATTGACAATAAAAAAGTAGATAGGCTAAAAGCAATTGCTAAAAAAGAGGACTTATTTTTAAAAGATATAATCACAAAATCGGTTTCGTCTTTTATTGAAAATTACGACCGAAGAAAATAAAGAAAGCTGACCAAATTGGTCAGCTTTTTTTGTTTTACATAACTACGCTAAACTGTTCCTTTAAACAGCTTTTAGCCATTCTCGTATGGTGCGGTAAACTATTTTTCCTTGATAACCGTGTCCTAATCCTTCTGTTTCAACGAATTTTGAGTTTTTCCAATTCTGATGCACCGCTTCGCTTCCTGAAAAAGGACAAACGAAATCATCTTTTCCGTGAATAACTAAACCATTGATTTTCAATTGTTTAACAAAATTATACGTTTTGTAATAAGCGACTTCGTGACCAAATTTTTCAATAAAAATACCGTCTATTGCGTGCATCACACGTTCCGAATAGCCCATCATTTGCTGGTAATTTTTCATGATAATACTCAAATCTGCTGGCGCACCGAGAACTGCTGCTTTTTTGACCGTATTTTCATAGTGTGTCAGAAAAAAGAGCGCAGCAAAACCTCCCACCGAATGAGCTACGATATTTTCAGGTTGAAAATATGCTACTGCCTTACTCATAAATTGAGCGTACCTCAGTGCTTGAAAAGTAGTAGAGCCAGAGCCACCATGCGCAGGCGCATCTATTGCAACTATATGAAAATCAGCCTTTTGTAAAGATTTTATCAGATTATGCCAGCGTGCAGAATTGCTTTCCCAACCGTGAGCCAATAGCACTTTTTCGCCCGAGCCAGCCCATTCGTAGCATTGTATTTTGTCACCATCATGTTCCAATTCTACCCAACGAGTAGCCGTTTTTAAAAAGGTAATGTCTTTTTCACGCAGCTTTCCAGCACGTGGCGTACAGAATATTTTATAGGCTTTTTCTGCTGCTTTTTTGGGCGAAAACAAAGCAATTCCATTGATATATGTTCCTAAAACCTTAATTAAAAGTTGTTTTTTTAAGTCAGCCATCGTATTTTTTCAAATTTTTGCAAAGGTACGTTTTAACCTATTGAAAGCACAAAAAATGCCTTGAATTTTATAAAAATTCAAGGCATCAAGACAATATTATTAACTCACACTACCCTATTTTGCTTTCGCTACTGCTTTTTTCGCCAAACTATTTAGCTCGCTTATCGTGATAGAATTATTGGCTCTTTCCAACACATTTCCATCGGCATCGAGGAATAGCAAAGTAGGTAAAACATTGATATCATATAATAATTTCACAGTCGGGCCGTTGTTTTTTTCTACATTTAGTTTGTAAGAAATAAAATATTTATTGAAATAAATGCCTGTTGCGGTATTGGTAAAAACCTCTTTGTCCATCAATTTACAAGGGCCACACCACGTTGCGTAAGCATCTACAAAAACTAATTTTTTTTCTGTTTTTGCTTTTTCTAAAATATCTCTCAATGTAATATTTTTATTTTCCTCAAAAGAAATAGCACTTGAAGAAGATTTAACCTCTGTTTCGACAGACGGTACTACAACCACTTTTTTACTGCTATTACAAGCCGCAAAAAGTGAAATACTAAGGAATAAGCTAATTATTTGTTTCATTTTATACAATTTTTGGTTTTAATTAGGCGTATAGAAATAATCGACAATTTTTTTGTC
>JANMGN010000278.1:0-8996 GCA_031374645.1 Chitinophagales bacterium
TGAAAAAGACAACATACAACAGCTAACCAAATAAAAACATGCCCAAAATCCGCTAATCGCCAAATGACAATTGCTATATTTTTAAAAAAACCTTTTACTCCAACACTTTTAAAAGATTCTGCCCAAGTAGAACCAGCAAAATAACCTATCCAGCCTTTTGTGTAAAAATGCCAAGTTAAAAATGTAGCTCCAAACACGGCTGCGGCTAAAAATGGCAAGATTATTTTTTTACTTAAAACAAGTATGTTCCTTTTATTTTCCTTGAAAAAATCTATATTTTGATATAAAAATACAGCAAAAAGAACTAAAATAACCATCATTCCACGCATACTCGTCATAGAAAGTCCAAGTGTAGCAATGGCTAAAAGTGCAAGACGTTTTTGAAAAATGCCATTTAATCCCATGACAAAAAAGGCACACAAAGCAACATCTGGACTGACCAAAATTGCTTGAGAAGCCATCACTGGAGATGCCAGCAAAAAACTACAAAAGTAAATGCCGCCATTTTTTTTAAATAAAAAATCGCCTAAATGGTAGCTTTGAAAAAGCAATATTAGCAAGAAAAATAGAGCGTATAAGTGACTGATTAACAAGGTTTTACCAAATAAAACCCAAATTGTAGCCAATAGATAACCAAATATTGGCGGATGACCACTATCAATCTCGTCAGGTAAATACAGCGAAGAAAAGCCATTTTGATAAAAATGATGTGCGTGTTTGGAAGCTAACTGAACAGTATCCCAGAAAAAGAAATTATCTTTTACGAGCCATGTTACAACAAGTGCCAAAAGCCAAAATAAGAGCAAAGGCAAAGGAAATTTTTTTGTAAAGAAATTCACAATAAAAATATTTTTTGTTTTGAATAATTTTTAAAATAGCTCTTTTTACAAAAAAACACGGATTACATTACGCAATCCGTGTTTTTGGTTATAATTTTTATTCGTCGAAATCTTCGATTTCGCCTTCGGTTACTGGTGGTACTTTTATTACCGAACTCGCCAGCTTTTCTCTGATTTTCTTTTCGATTTCCAATGCCACTTCTGGATTATCTTCTAAAAACTGCTTTGCAGAGTCACGTCCTTGTGCAATTTTTGCACCGTTATAGCTATACCAAGCACCGCTTTTACCTACTACATCGTGTTCTGCGCCCAAATCTATGATTTCTCCAGATTTTGAAATTCCTTTTCCAAAAATAATATCAAATTCTGCTTCACGGAAAGGTGGAGCTAATTTATTTTTTACCACTTTCACTTTTACGTGATTTCCGATAACGTTGCCTTCTTTGTCTTTCAAAGCTGCACCGTTTTTACGAATATCCAAACGCAAAGAAGCATAAAATTTCAAGGCATTACCACCCGTTGTTGTTTCAGGATTACCAAACATTACACCAATTTTTTCACGTAATTGGTTAATGAATACACAACAACAGCCTGTACGACCGATAGAACCTGTCAATTTACGCATCGCTTGTGACATTAGACGTGCTTGAAGACCCATTTTAGAGTCTCCCATTTCGCCTTCAATTTCACTACGTGGTACGAGTGCCGCCACCGAATCGACAACTATAATATCAATTGCGCCAGAACGAATTAAGTTTTCTGTAATTTCTAAGGCTTGTTCACCGTTGTCGGGTTGAGAAATCAAAAGATTTTCAACATCAACACCTAATGATACTGCATAAGCACGGTCAAAGGCGTGTTCCGCATCAATAATTGCTGCAATACCACCTTTTTTCTGGCATTGTGCAATAGCGTGTATTGCTAAGGTTGTTTTACCAGAAGATTCTGGTCCGTATATTTCTACGATACGCCCCGCAGGGAATCCACCAATACCCAAAGCAATATCCAAGGTAAGTGAACCAGTAGAAATAGTTTCGATATCCGTAACTTGTCTATCGCCAAGACGCATGACTGTTCCTTTTCCGTAAGTTTTGTCCATGCGATCCATGACCATCTGTAGTGCTTTTAATTTCTCGTCTTTTTGCATTATGTCGTTTTTTTATTAGTTACTAAATTGAATATTTTAATTATCAAACAAAGATGTTTGAATTTCGCTACAAAAATAAACAAATATTATTTATAAACAAAATTTTTTTAATTATTTTTTTTTAAAATTTTTTATGTCATAAAAAGATAAAAATATAAAATGCTGATTATTAGCATTTTATATTAAAATGTAAAATTTATTTATTAAAAAAAAATATTAAATTTTGTTTTTTTTATCAAAATAGTCATTTTTTTATCAAAAATAAATGTTTGAAAATTTAATTTCTCAACAATAATTTACTCTACCCAAACGCTACAACCTTCTGTACAATTGGTACAAATGTCTATTTCATCTCTGCCTTTGAGTAGTTTTGTACGGAAATTTTTATATGCTTCGCCATGCCAAATTTGCTTAAAATCGAGATTTTTTAGGTCACCCAAACGATGTATAGCATCTTTATCAAAGCAACATGGGACTACCAATCCATCCCAAGTAATCACGCAAGCGTGCCAAAGTTTCCAGCAATGATTGAGTAATTTATTTTTTACCTTATATGTACCGTCGGTTTGCTTTGTGTAACGTGCGTACTTTTCGATGGTCGGAATCAGTTCATTGCCGTTTTCGTAATCGTAAACTTGTGCCGTTTTAAGTTTCACTTCGTCTATGCCTATTTCTTCTGCTAATTTATAAATATCAGGAATTTGATGTTCGTTTGGTTTTACGACCAAAAACTGGAAAATAATGTGTGGCGTTGGCGAGTTCAATTCTTTTTTCCATTTTACAACGTTTCTTGCGCCTTGCAAAACGCTTTCGAGTTTTCCTTCAATTCGGTAACTTTCGTAGGTTTCTTGTGTAGTGCCGTCCACCGAAATAATCAATCTGTCTAAACCAGATTCTATGGTTTCTCGGGCATTTTTATCGTTTAAAAAATGTCCATTTGTAGAGGTTATGGTATAAATGCCCTTGCTACGTGCGTATTTTACCATATCCAAAAATTTTGGATTGATGTATGGTTCGCCTTGAAAATAAAAAATCAGGTAGATTAAATCTTTGTATAAACTATCAATTGTCTTGCGAAAAAAATCTTCTTTGAGGTTGCCTGTCGGACGTGTAAATGCCCGCAAACCACTCGGACATTCGGGACAGCGCAGATTGCAAGCGGTGGTTGGCTCAACTGAAATAGTCATGGGCAAGCCCCATTGAACTGGTTTTTTTAAAAATTCTGTCACGTAAAATGAGCTGATGAGTTTCCCTACATTTAGCACTCGTCGTGGTGTCATTTTTGACAAAAAATTTAAAGTATCTTTATAATAAATCTTCATTTTAGTATTTCTAAAGCATTTTTTATCTACAAGTATAGCTTTTTTCAAGTGCTTTATGTAATGGTATAGCTTTTTTGGAAAAATAAGTAATACATAAGAAGCTACATTCCCAACATATTTAGCCTTTTGAGGTACAAGTATTTGGGTGTTTTTCGGTACAATTCTATGTGTATAGAAGCGACTTTTTGGCGCAAATTTTGATTTTTTTCATCTAACATTGCCAACTCAAAAAAAGTTATTGCTTCTTCTTCTTCTGAAATATTCGGAGCTAAAAGCAAGTCTTGAAGTATTATTTCTGCGTCTTTAGTTTTTTTTTCAGCACGTAAACAATTGGCTTTCAATATATTGTATTCAAAAATCAGTTGTCGATTAGGAGCGATTTCACATATTTCGCATATTTCTTTTTCTAAAACAAAAGCCAATTCTTTTTCGTTCGTTTCTAAATAAACACCTGCCAATTCTATTGCACTAAGTGCGTACAAAAGATTGCTATGAATTTTTTGAGCGACTTTCATAGAGCGTTTGTAATAGGTAACAGCCAATTCAAATTGTTTAGAATAGGTATGTACATCGCCCATCAAGTTAAGTGCTTTCACAATTCCTTTTTGATAACCCAACTGCTCACAAAGTACCAAATTTCGTTTGATATAATCCAAAGCCTTATCAAATTCGCCTTTTTCGCTGTACAAACCGCCCATCAAACCAAGCGCAATTGCTATACCTTGTTTGTCACCAAGTTGTTCGGTCAGTTGTAAATCACGAAGATAGAGTTCCTCTGCGGTTTTGAAATCGCCTTTTTTCTCATAAACACTGCCAAGCGAACCGAGCGCAATAGACACTAAAAACTTGTTTCCAAGCTCCTCGCTCATCGCAAGTCCTTCTCGAAAATGGTGTTGTGCTGCGTCATAATCGCCTTGTTCATTATATACAATTCCCAAATTGGTGTGCATAATAGCCGTGCCTTGTTTGTCTTTTTTATCTTCACAAATGCGCAATTGCTCAAGCATACAAGCGATACCTTCCTCATAACGGCTTTGATTCATGTACGTAAGACCAAGATTGGCCACTATTTGCGGATTGATGTAGCGTTCATCTACTAAGCGTATTTTTTCGAGGCATTGATTAAAATAATTTTCTGCCATTTCATAGTTTCCCTGTCGGAAATAAAGATTTCCAAGTCCTCCGAGGCTTCGGCTAACGCCTACTGTGTCATCTAAATCAATTGCGATGGAAAGACCTATTTCATGGTGTTTTTTAGCATTTACATAATCCCCTTTTAGCATCAAAACATTTCCGAGCGTACCGTTTGCTCTCGCAATATTTACATCGTCTTTTAGATTTTGAGCAATTTCTAATGCTTTTTGAAAATCAGTTTCCGCAGCGTTCCAGTTACCTGTCAATTGAAGTAATTCGCCTTTTTTTAGTACAACTTTTAAAACTTTTGCCTGCTCGTTATTTGTAGGATAATAGGTCAAAAGTTTTTCGTAATACTCTATCGCTTGACTATTTTGATAATTTCGCTTAGCGAAATCTGCTGCTTTATTCAGATATTCGGTCGTTTTTGTTTTTATTTCAGCTTGTTCGTAGTGAAAAGCCAAATCCGCAAAACGTTCTTCTATATTTTCTGCATACAGTTTTTCGATAGATTCCGCAATAGCACGATGCAGCTCTCTTAACCTTGCACGCAACTGCATATCATAAATCGCTTCACGCAAAAGAGAATGTTTAAAAATATAACGCAATTCATTCATTGCTTGCCAAATCTGGCTTTTTTCGGCTGTTTGTACTTGTTCTTTGAGCAAAAGATGACCATTTCCGTTGCGGATAATAAATTCTTCTTGTGTTTTCATCACTTCTGACAAAACAGGCAAATCAAATTCTCGCCCAATAACTGCTGCCGCTTTTACGGTTTCACGAACTAAATAAGAAAGTCTATCCACACGAGCTGTCAAAACGGTATTCATTGAGCCGCCTAATTTTAGGCTTTTATCTTTTACTGTCCAGATGTTTTCTTCTGTTTTTTCGAGTAAACCACTCTCTAAAAAATACTCCAAAACTTGCTCTGCATAAAAAGGATTTCCATTACTGGACCGCTGCAAAAAAGCTAAGAAAGCATCATCTACTTTTCCATCAAAACGAACTTCTGCCATTGTTTGCAAAGCCTCGGGCTGCAAAATATTTAAGTCTATATGATTAACGTGAATATTTTTAAGGTCTGAAAAAATATCAGATTTAGAGTTGTCGTCATTATAACGTGATGTAACTAAGATAAATACAGGAAAATCAACAATATTTTTTACAAGTTCTTGTAAAAAACGCTTAGAATCGTCATCGTACCAATGCCCATCTTCCAGCGCGATTATCAACGGATGTAGCATGGCTTGTGCGGTAAAAAAATTGCTCAACGCTGCCAATGTATTTTCGTAACGCCCCTTAGCATCGAGTTGTTCCCAAAGCGAGTTTTGCTCAATAATGCCTACCAGACCACTCAAAATAGATTTGGTACGTATCAATTCTCTTATGATGCTATCCGATTTTTCATGTGTTGTGTTTAGGCATTTTTTTAATAATATTTCAAAATGCTCATCGAAGTTTAACTTATTATCCCTAAGCTGTTTATCTGTACTTTGTTCAAAATAATTTTTTAAACAATAAATAAACGGGTTAAAAGGTTTTCTCAAAATTTGGTCAGATTGACAAACCAGCCAATTCAAAACGCCTTTGTTTTCAAAAGTCTTTTTCAATTCAAATGTCAATCGGCTTTTGCCAATACCAGCTTCTCCATAAACATAAGTTATTCCTGCAAAATCTCCTTCCACGATAGGTTGCGCAGCATTTATCAACAACGCCAACTCTTGCTCACGCCCAATCATTACGTTTTGATAAGAAAATTCTTCTTCTGATTTTTTTCCCAGCAATTGATAGGTAGCAATATCTTTTGAGATACCTTTATAAGCAATATTTCCTTCGTAAGCGAAACGAAACGAGCGATTTCTACTCAGCTCTTGGTCGCAAAAAATGTCGCCCCATTTTGCAGTCGCCATCAATCTTGCCGCCAAATTAACTTGACTACCAACCGCCGCATACTGGCAGCGTTCTTTTCCACCAATAATTCCTGTATAAGCATCTCCTGATGAGACACCCATTTTTAGCTTAATATCTGAGAATTTCTGTGTTTCTTGGCGCACATTGAGCGCAAATTCCATTGCTCGCTGTACATTATTTTCATAAGAAAGTGGCGCACCAAAAATAACGACCATTACTCCGCCTTTATCGCTGTAATCTATTTCTTTAAAATAGCCCGAAAAATTCATCGCTTCTTCTAAAATCATAGTCGCCAATTCATCTAAATCTTTATGATTTGAAACGCCATCAAAAGCAATAAAAAAGGTAATCACATTGCGAAATTCGCCCGATTGACTAAAATTTATAATAGAATTTGGTAAAAAATTCTTTGCTACTTGTATGTCTATTTCAGGTATTTTATTTTCTAAAAACACTTTAGCAATAGAAGTATCTCGCTTACTTTCTACCAAATGAAAATAATCATTTACCTGCGAAAAAATATAGTTTTGTTTACTTTCTACTTGTATTTTTTCCAACAAAGCTACATCTAAAATAACTTCTTGCGCTTTTGCTTGTACTTGTCCGTAAGCAGCACTATTTACTGCTTTTCCTCTAAAATAAAAACTATTCGGATGAGAGCCAACAATACCCCATTCGACCTTACCAACGGATAATCCTATTTTTGCTTTTATCGTAAAGTTAAAAGGAAATTTTTCAGTATTAAAAAAATTGCGAATTTGAAATGCTAAATCTAAAAATAATTCAGTGCTGAGAGCTGAGTTTTCAAGAGGAAAAATAGCCGTAAAAGCATCTCCTGCGAAATATGGAATAAAGCCATTTTGCTGATACACCATCGTTACCAAAGGCTCAAAAATTTGATTTAAAATACCAGAAAGTATCTCTGCTCCTTCGTTTCCGTTTTTCATAAGCGTTTCGGTCATCGCAGTAAAACCCGAAATATCCACAAACATAGTATAAGCATCAAAATGCCCAGTACGTTTATTTTCTTCAAAACGCTCTTGTATAAAATAAGGTAATAATGGCTTCAAAATGTGTAGTTTGTTTTTTGAAAAGCAAAAGTAAGTTTTTTTTACTTTTTTACCAAACTACACTCGTTTTTATTCTGTCCTTTTGAAATGAAGATTTTAACTATCCTAAATTATACCATTTTGTAAAATATTCTAATTTTCAATTTCATAAAAAATCCTTGAATTTTCACTGAGAAAAATTCAAGGATTTTAGAATACCTACATCAAATCAAAGCTATTGTTTGACGATGCTCCATGTACCATTCCACTCACTTGTTTCTATTTTTATCAAGTAAAACCCATTTACAAAATCGCTGGTATTTATTTTATTTTCAAAGGTATAATATTGATTATCAATATTTTGTGTAAAAATAAGCCTACCTTGTGCATCAAAAATACTCAAACGAATATTACCTAAGGGTGCATTTGGAATAGCGATATTCAATTCTTCGTAAGTAGGATTTGGAAACAAAAACGCTACTGCGATATTGTTATTTTTAATAATGCTAATTTTAGGCATATTACTCGGACAAGCTCCTAAGGATTGCCAAGCAGAGTTCCAAGCATTTCCATTTCCAGGCTCATAAGCAATAGCTGGGCCACTACACCAACTTGGTATTTGACATCGATAAATCGTATTGTTATTTTTTACAATCGAGCCTGTCTGATACGTTGTTCCAGACACATAAGACGCTATCGTAGCGCAACTCAAAGCACCTTGTGAACAAGTTCCTGTTTGTGTCCAGGCCGAATTCCAAACAGTTCCGATGCCTGGCGAATACGCCCAAGCAGCTCCACTACACCAACCTGGTACATTGCAACTATAAACACCACCACTGTTTGTCACTATACTACCATTGCTATAAGTTGTTCCTTCCACGTACTGAGCGTATTGACTACAAGGCGGATTTGTACTGGTTGGTGTTATGCTAATGTTTACAGGCGAAGAGTTTGTCGCTGCACCTTGATTATCAGTTGCTTTTGCTGTGATAGTGTAAGTGCCAGCTGTATTATTTTGCCAAATAAAACTATAAGGCGACGTCGCATCTGTACCTAAAAGTGTTGTACCATTGTAAAAATCAACTTTTGTAATTGTCCCGTCTGCATCTATTGCATTTGCTATAATTGTGATATTTGCAGGGCTTACAAATGATTGATTTTGAGTAGGTTGTGTAATAGTCACTATTGGCAATTGATTGATTGTAGGATTATTCACAGTAATATTAACAGGTGAGGAAGTTGTCGTTGCACCCTGATTATCAGTTGCTTTTGCCGTGATGGCATAACTACCAGCGGTATTGTTTTGCCAAATAAAACTATAAGGTGCAGTATTGTCTGTACCTAAAAATGTTGTACCACTAAAAAAATCAACTTTTGAAACCGTACCATTAGCATCAGTTGCATTCGCAGTAATTGTGATATTTGCAGGAGTTGTAAATGATTGATTTTGAGTAGGTTGTATAATTTGACAAATAGGAGGGATATTTCCACCTTGCGCCAAAATTGTAATTTTAATAGGTGCAGAAGTAGTAGAAACGTTTTGTGTTGTTGTCGCAATTGCTGTTAAAGTCCATACACCAACTGGAACATTTAT
>JANMGN010000282.1:0-3558 GCA_031374645.1 Chitinophagales bacterium
TTAAAAATGAATAATTAAAATGATAAATAGCTTTTAATTCAACTACTTATGTAAAATAATTATCTAAATAGAATAAAAAAACTTGATTTTTGTTAGCAAAAATCAAGTTTTTTTTACTTATTTTTAGCTAAAAAAATTATGCCAAGAGCCCTTTTACAGTTTCAGAAACGAGTTTCCCGTCCGCTTTTCCAGCCAATTGCTTGGTCGCTACGCCCATCACTTTGCCCATATCTTTGGCAGAACTTGCGCCTACCTCAGCCATTATCACTTTGATAACTGCTGTGATTTCTTCGGCAGTCATCATTTGTGGTAAATATTTTTCTATCACAGCGATTTCTTCCAATTCTGGGCCAGCGAGGTCTTCACGGTTTTGTTTTTGGAAAATTTCTGCCGATTCTTTGCGCTGTTTTATCATCTTTTGAACGATTTGTATTTCACGCATCTCATCCATCTCACGACCTGTTCCGTCTGTTTTTGCCTTTAAAAGCTCTGCTTTTATAGAACGAATACCACGCAAAGCAGCTTGATTTTTTTCTCTCATGGCAGTTTTTAAATCCTCCATGATTCTTGTTTCTAAATTCATAATACTAACTTAAACTTCTATTAAAAATAAAATTTTTATTGTTTTCAAGATTGGAAACGTTAAAATTGGTCTTCAAGTTCCAAAAGTAGAATTTTCTTTTGCAATTCGCTTACTTTTGAGTTGCGAAATTCTTCTGTTTTTTTAGCACGAGCCAAACGAACAGCACCTTGTTTTGCACGCAATGTTTTGATTTGCTCTTTGTCTAACATGCGCTCAATAGAAGCATTTGTGCCGACACTGATTGCTTCTCTTTTGCGAACATACAAAACCTCATTGGTGTTTTTATATTTTTCGATTTCACTCAAATTTTGTTGCTTTTGTGTTTGTATTGCTTCCATTTTAGTCGTTTGCGCATCAGTCAGACGATAAGTTTCTTTCAACTTAGCGGTAGTTTCTTTAGCAATATCAACAGATGAAGTTACTGTATTTTGAGCAAAAATAAACGTACTTAATGTACATAAACTTAGAAAAAGAAATATTTTTTTCATGTTAAAAAGATATTTTTAGTAAAAAAATGAAATGTTTTATACGTTTAGATAAGATATTTCCTTGCGGCTTCTTACCTTTGAGATTTAAAACTCAAAGATATAACTTTTTTTTATTATGATTATAATTCAAGAGGTATTAGTTAGTGAAGAAATTGTCGAAGAGCAATTTTTATGTGATTTGAACGCTTGCAAAGGAGCTTGTTGTTGGGAAGGCGAAGCAGGTGCGCCTGTCGAAAGAGCCGAACTCGAAACCTTAGACCGTATTTATGCAGATATAAAACCCTTTCTTTTGCCCGAAGGAATCAAGGCAATTGAGGAGCAAGGCAAGTATATATATGACGAGGAATGGGACAGCTACGAAACGACGTTGGTCAATAATGGCCCTTGTGCTTACATGAGTTACAGTGAGTTGGGTATTGCACAATGCGGTATTGAGCGAGCTTGGAAAGCTGGTGTAACTGATTTTCGCAAGCCAATTTCTTGTCAATTGTACCCCATAAGGGTTACTGAAAATAAAGATGCTGGTTTTGAAGCCTTGAATTATAGCCGTTGGGAAATCTGCTCTGCTGCTTGTGATGCAGGAAAAAAAGCGAAATTACCCGTTTATCAGTTTCTCAAAGAGCCGCTTATCCGCAAATATGGCGAAGATTTTTATGAAGAATTAGAAGCTGCAGCGGAGTATATGAGAAAAAAATAAAGATTTTTTTATTTGATTTTCAAGAAAAAAGCCGATTTTTGTAAAAAATTTAAACGATGAAAAAGAAAAATTTTGAAACTTGGACTTAGGGAACTTATAACAAATAACTTCCCAAGTCGGCTTGTTCTTTTAAGCTAATACTTCGTTAAAATACTAGCCGATGCGCTGCATCGTCTGCGTTTTTTGCCTCGTCTTAGCTTAAAATAACTATACCTTTATCGGTAACTTATTTATTACAAATTCCCTAAAAATAAAAAACCGCTACGATTTGTAAATCGTAGCGATTTTTTTTTATAATTTTAGTAAAAGCTTAGCCAATAGCTCTTTATTTAGCAAAACCGATTTTTTTCATAAAAAACTGCTTTAGTTTACATCAGTTTTATTGTGAGCAATAACTCCCAACGTACATGGCTAAGGTTTTACAATTTTTTAATATTAAAAAATCATCTAACAAATTTTGAGATAATAATCACACTTTTTTTGAACATTAATAAAAATATCATATATTTGCAAAAATTATTTTATGAAACAAAAAATAATACTCACACTTATTTTTAGTGCCTTCTTCTACTTTTCAAAAGCACAACAGCACATTACTTACTTCAATTTCTTAGACTATTCTTCCAAATGGAAGTATGGTGCGTACTACAATAACCCAAACGGAACAGGCAAATGGAAAGAAGTTTTTCATATAAAAGGCGATACATCTATCGCAAATGAATGGTATTACAAAGTTTTTATGCAATATCAATTGTATGACAACAATAATAAATTGCAGAAACTTAGCACTACTTTTGCTTACAATATACGAGAAGATAAAGATAGTTTGCTACACTTTATTTATCCAAATGGTAATAAATTTAGCATCAATCATAGTACATCTGATTTAGAAAAGTCGTATCCTTACAAACAACCTTATCCCAAAGGAGAAATCCCTTTTACGACTTATTATGAAAATCAACAATTTGGTCCTTCGTGTGGCATTATGCAAGGCATAGGAAATACCAATTGTCCACCAAATACCAACGGCGTTACTTACTTTGAGTGCTATACTAAAAACGGAAAATCAAGTGACATCGTAGGCGAAAAATGTACGATAGAACTTTTAAGCCCAACGGCTACAAAAGACACCAAAACAGGCAGTATTCGTATTTCGCCAAATCCTTTTGACCAATATTTGTATCTAAAATCGGATAATGATTTTGTTTTAAATGAAAATACAAGCTACTATATATATGACACAAAAGGTATTTTACAAAAAAATGCCTTTATTTCAGCCGAAAATAGTATTGACACAAGCGATATTCAAGCAGGTATTTATATTTTAAATATCAATACGCTATCGGAACGCTTTTTTTATAAAATTGTGAAATAAAACGCAAAAAGATAAGGATTTAATCATAAAAATCAAAAATATATGCCAATAGCAAGTTACACAGGTACTTGGGGTAAAGCCCAAGCCTTACATTTATTGCGAAGGACAACTTTTGGTCCTCGTAAAAGCGATGTTACAGCCGTAATGGGAATGACGATGTCCACCGCCGTCAATCAGCTACTCAACAATACCTACACGCCGCCATCGCCACCACTCAATGATTATTATGCTTCCGCTACCGACCCTGATGTGGCAGCTGGAGCAACTTGGGTCAATGCGCCTATCGAAAGTAATGTGGACTGGTATCGCTTGCAGTCGCTACGTGGTTGGTGGACAGGTCTGATGATAAATGAAGGCATTAGTATTCGTGAAAAAATGACCTTGTTTTTTCACAACTATCTACCTGTTTCATCAG
>JANMGN010000284.1:0-2220 GCA_031374645.1 Chitinophagales bacterium
ATTCGCCGCTTAAAGCTAATAATAATCAAAATAGTTATCCACAGAAATACAAAGACAACGGAAAGTACGCCGCTAACCTTCAAAATAAAAGGAACTACGATTATAACACAAAAAACAATCAACATAGCCAGAAAGATAAAAAGGAAAAGTACAGGTACTACTACAAGGATTTTAATATAGTTAAAAAGCCTATAAAAAAAAAAAAATATTATTAAAACTAACTTTTTGGGAGGAGGTGGAATCGAACCACCACGGCAAGCTTTTCAGGCTTATACTCTACCATTGAGCTATCCCCCCGCACTTTCAAATTTAAAATTCATATTATAAAATGGCCAAAATATTTGATTCAAAATTTACGCTAGTAAAGCGATACGCACGATTTTCGAATACATGTGTATATTTGAAAAATAATGAGCATAAAAAAATCCGATATGGATACAAAGTCTACCAAAAAATTTTTAGACGTTACAGGAGCAAACGAGCTCTACGAATTAATGTTAGAAAACCCAGGATTTCCGTTAAAAGAAAAACAAGTTACGGTAAAGCTATGGAAATGAAAGAAAAATTCAGTTATATGCTCGCAGGTATCCATTCTAATAAGCTAAAGAAATACGTTCACCTCTGCCGAACCAAAATTTATTCGCCATTGAGAAGTTTGCTCAAAATACTTGAAAACAGGCTTGATGTTACCCTTTACAGAATGAATCTCGTACAAAGTCCAAAAATTTTGCGAGGTTTGGCAAGTTTGGGCTACGTTTCTGTAAATGGAAAAACAAAATTTAAACCAAGTTTTTCAGTGAAATCAAACAGTTACGTTGACCTGGGCATGCCATTTTGGCTTTATCCAACCCTAAAAAAACAATTTAAAGAAATGGTAAAAAAAAAACTAATTTTTAAACCCCAAACTAGTTATTCCGAAATAAGCTATAAACTTTTTAGGTTGATTAAATTTTCCAATCCCAATGAAAAGAATATTTTTTACCCCTTTAATTTTAAGGTTTACTATTTTTTTCGCCTTTACCCAAGGTAGAAGTGTTTAGACTCTTTACAGGAAAAAAGTGGTATAGCATAATGGCATTGCAAAAGTTTGCAAAACTTTAGGTGGAGGTTCAATTCCTCCTGCCACCTCCGTAGCCAATGAGCATTTAGATTAGATAAAAACGAAGAATTCTTTACTTAAAACCGTTTGAACTTAAGTTTACCTCTTTGTGCCGTTAACACTGGTTAGATTCGTTTCTGGGATCAACGGTTGTCTTATAAATTTTATTGCGCTTGGACGGAATCGAACCGCCACAACTCGCTTATCAAGCGAGCACTCTAACCATTAAGTTACAAGCAAACTTTAAACAAAACAAGTGTTTTCGCTAGTAGCTTAGTAGGAAAAGTACATGCCTGCGGAGCATGCGTCGGGGGTTCGAATCCCTCCTAGCGCATTTATTGCTTGTTTTTTTCAGGGTTCCCCCCCTTCCCTTATAGTGTATAAAAAAAAAATTCATTTTCGTTAATTGCCCTTTCGTCTACGTGGTCAGGACACTGCCCTTTCACGGCAGAAAAGGGGGTTCGAGTCCCCCAAGGGTCACTTTTTATTTTAGTTTTTAGTGCTTACTAAATTTTAACTAAATTATTTTAAAAATTATTTTAAAAATTACATTGTCACAAATGAA
This sequence comes from Chitinophagales bacterium, assembly GCA_031374645.1. GTDB lineage: Bacteria > Bacteroidota > Bacteroidia > Chitinophagales > Saprospiraceae > CANHEE01. The sequence continues at coordinate 1,665 of JANMGN010000284.1, forward strand.
ACTTTTTCTATTTTATACGGATTCACAAGATAATAAATTTAATTTTGATTTTTTTGCTGAAACCAATAATTTTACAGGTTCAGTAATTGCAGTTGCCGATGGAGTTGTTCGTGTAGATGGACTAAACGCTGCCCGTTCAGGTGAGCTAGTCGAGATTGACAACGACGGTTTGCTAACAAACGCTATTGTTCTAAATTTGGAACCTGATCAAATTTGTGCACTTTTGCTAGACTCCGACACACGCGTCCGTGTCGGAAACTCTGTTAAATCTTTGGGTGTTCAGTGTGGTATGCAGGTAGGTTACCATCTTTTGGGTAGAGTAATTAATTCTATTGGAGAGTCTTTGGATGATCTCCCAGCACTTGAACCTATTTCCGATGACGATACCGCCTCTGCTTGGTATCTTTTGGAGAGAGATGCGCCAGGTATTATCGATCGTAAACCGGTCGACACACCTGTTGAGACTGGTCTGAAAGTAGTTGATGCTTTGTTTCCAATTGGCCGTGGTCAGCGTGAACTTATTGTTGGCGATCGTCAGACTGGTAAAACCTCCATT
>JANMGN010000291.1:0-2393 GCA_031374645.1 Chitinophagales bacterium
CATTTTGAACGATAATTTTTGAGGTCGTCAAAAGTAATAATTCCACCACCCTTCTGCATTTCTGCAACAATTTTTGCAGCTACTTCGCCTTCATAAAAACCTTTTTTTCCTTCATTTCTAATGGCTTTTAAGGTTGTAGCAAGGTCTGTTTGTACCAACAAATCGCCTTCTTTCCAAGGCAAAGGACGTACAAAAACAGGTAAAGTTGTATTGTATTTTTTAAAATCATTTTGCAATTCATTCAAATTATCCGCCTCTTGTTTGGTAATTCTAAACCCCATTTTCGCTAAACGAAATGCAGGATTGACCAATTTTCGCCAGTTTTTGATTTTAGAATATTTCAAAAATGATTCGTACATTCCATCAACCGAGCCAGGAATTCCCGCTGCCAAATGTCCATTTAAACTCAAACCTGGTATTGTATTGCCATTTTTATCCAAGTACATATCATGTGAAGCAGACGCAGGCGCAATTTCACGATAATCTAAGGTATTTGTTCCACCATTTGCATTTCTCAAAACCATAAAACCGCCTCCGCCAATATTTCCCGCTTGCGGATATACGACCGCTAACGCAAACTGAATAGCAATAGCCGCATCTATGGCATTGCCACCCATTTTCAGGATTTCAGTACCTATCTTTGATGCCAAAGGATGCGCCGAAACAACCATCGCTTTTTTTGCAAAAACTGATTTATTGATGTTATAAACAGGCGTTTGTTTAACGATTTTTGCTTTTGCTGAACTAAAATTTGCTGTATTTTTCAGTGCTGTTGTTTGAGCAAAAGAAAAATTTAAACACAGGAAGTAAAGAAATGTAGAAAGAGAAATTCTCATAAAAATAGAAGGTTTTTGTTTAATTTGATTGCTTTTCATAAATAAATTGGCGTTATTTACATCTGTTAATCCCAGCTTTCGCTTTCTGATGAAGACTTGCACGATAGTCATCGGGGCTTATTTCCAAGCAGGTATTAAAAAATTGTTTTGCCATATTGTAATTTTTTTGCTGCTCATAAATAAGTCCAATTTGAAGCGCAGCATTGCAAGCGTAATGCGATTTATCGTTTTTGCCGTCATTTATGGTTTGTTGATAAGCATTCACGGCTTCGCCCAAGTTATTTAATTTATGATAAATACGCCCCAAACGATACGTATATTCGAGCTGATAGGCTTTATTATTGCCATAATCTGCAACGGTCTTAGTCAAAATCGTTTTTAATGCCATTTCAAACTGACTTCCATCAAATAGTAACCTTGCTTTTAGAAGTGTTTGGTCTGGTTTTATACCTGCTTCTGCTTCTCGCTGTGCGGCTTTGTCGCCTTCAAAAATCTTATTACCATGCTTTTTTATCAGTTGCAAATTTGCCCAATAACCCGCTTCGTTTCCATTAATCATCTCGTACCAAGCCATTTTTTGGTAGGTTTCTTTGATACCCATTTTACCTTTATAAGTATTGATGTATTTTTTTAAATAAAAATTAGCGTCGGCATCTAAACGATAGAGTTTCGCCATGCCCATGTAGTAATCCAAGTAAGGCAACTCAAAATAATTTTTGCTACGAGGTGCTTTTATAAGGTATTGAACTGCCTCGTTTACGTGTCCAGTTTTGATAGCTACATTTGCCATACCGAGTGCAGCCAAAGGATTTTTTTCAGGTTTCAAACGACTATCCAAAACCGTTTGCCAAGCCGCATCTCCTTGATTTCCAAGATAAAGCAGCGTAAAAGTATAAATACAATTGGCTTCGTCATCAAAAACAGAGTTGTTTTTTTTGGTGTAAGCGACCAAATCCGCAAGCTCCTGACGACCTTGTTCCATACTTCCTTCAATATTCAAAATACTCAATCCCCATTTGTATTCGTCAGGGACTGTCCCGATAGCAGCATGAATAATGCTCAAACATTTATTATTAGGCGCAAAATTAGGAAATTTTTTCGTATTTTTTTCCAACATTCTGTAAGCTGATGAGATTTCACGTGCCGCAGTGATATATTCTTCTTGTTTTATACGAGCTAACGCCCAGTGAATATTAATTTCTGCTTGTGTGAGCAAAAAATAAGGGGAATCCTGAGGCCCAGTAGCCAATGCTTCCAGCCTTTTTGCCTTATTTTTTTCTAATTTTTTAAATTCCGCTTTATCTTCATTGATAAAAACTTTCATCACATCTATATAATCAGATATATAGTAATAAAGTAAATTATCAGGCTCGGTCAAGCGCATCTGAGCGAGGTCTTTGTAAGCATCTCCGAAACGCAAACTGATAACACTTTTGTAAGCACGTGTTGCCAAAGGCGTAAATTCGTAACGTGCAGCATTTACCTTATATATGGTAGAAATAAAAAATAAAATTAAGACTAAGTATGTTTTTTTCAAAATAAAAATTTTAGTGTATA
>JANMGN010000306.1:0-2567 GCA_031374645.1 Chitinophagales bacterium
CTGATCTTGTGCTGCCATTTTTTATTTTACAAAAGTCGATGAACCTAATGATGAATGTAGAATGATGAATAAGTAAGTTATTTATTACCAACCGTCACCGTCAATCAAATTACCTAATCCGCCCAATACACTGCCTTCTTCTTTGCGACCTGATGGGCTTGCAAATTGCAGCACACGGCTCGCCAAACGGCTAATCGGCAAACTTTGAATCCATACTTTTCCTGGGCCACGAAGGGTCGCATAAAACAGTCCTTCGCCACCAAACATTACGTTTTTTACGCCTTTTACAAACTCAATATCATAATGTACATTGCTTGTAAATGCTACAATACAGCCTGTATCTACCTTCAAAACTTCGCCAATTTGCAAATCACGTGCTACAATATAGCCGCCAGCGTGGACAAAAGCCATACCATCGCCTTCGAGTTTTTGCATAATAAAACCTTCGCCACCAAATAGACCTGTACCGAGTTTTCGTTGAAATTCTATGCCTATACTTACGCCTTTTGCTGCCGCTAAAAAGGCATCTTTTTGACAAATTACCTTTCCACCCAACTGTTGTAAATCCAAAGGAATAATTTTACCAGGATAAGGCGAAGCAAATAAAACACGTTGTTTTCCGCCACCTGTATTGGTATATGCAGTCATAAAAAGGCTTTCGCCTGTGAGCAAACGTTTTCCTGCAGAAAATAATTTGCCCATAAAACCGCCGCCGCCAGCCGAATTTTGCGAACCATCTCCAAAAATAGTTTCCATTTGGATACCGCTATCCATCATCATAAAACTTCCCGATTCAGCGATTGCTGTTTCATTTGGGTCAAGCTCTATTTCTACACATTGGAGTTCTTCTCCAAAGATTTTAAAATCGATTTCGTGGTTATTTCTCATAAATTAAGTATTTATTTAGGTTTGTTGGATTTGCATTTGTCACTACAATATTTTACTTCGTCCCAAACTTTTTCCCATTTTTTGCGCCAAGTAAAAGGACGACCACAAGTAACACAAATTTTCTCAGGAAGATTTTCTTTTTTTACACCTTTCATATTTTCGTAGGTAATTTATCAGGTTTGGCATAACTCAATCTTGCTAATTTTTCAGTTTTGTGATAACTATCTAAACCTGAGCAAGTTAGCGTTCCTGCGGCTTCTAAATCTATAAAACCATCTGCCAAAATAGCATTTTCTGGTACATTGATGTAAACTATTTTTCCTATCAAAAGCGTTGTGCCGTTGATTTCGAGGTCAATTTTTTGCTCCAACTTACAAGCCAATTGTACGTGACTTTCGGCAACAAAAGGCGCATAAAAATCATTTTTATACAGAGGAGAAAGACCCGTTTTAGCAAATTCAGAATCAGCCTCTGCGTAACGTGCGGAAGTCTGATGCGCTTGTGTATAAATGCCTTCGTGCAAGTGATTTATGGTATAAAATCCAGTATCTAAAATATTTTGCAGCGTATGACGAGGCGAAACATCAGGGCGAACAATGATGCCGCAAAGTGCGGGATTTGCGCCAATATGAAAAAAAGAATTGAAAATGGCTGCGTTTTCTTGCCCATTTTCGCTTTTTGTACCTATCAAAACAACACTTTTAAATCCTCCCAAAGAATTGATAAACTGCGCTCGAAAGCGAGTTTCCATTCCTTCTATATTTTCACTGAAAAATTCTTTATTCATGATTATTCCTTATTCTGGCGTTTCACCTTTTATATCATTAATTTTGTTTTTTTGTCCAAATTGTTTGTCCCATTTAGGTTTATTTTTAAGGAAAAAATAAACACCAAGTCCATTAACTAAAGCAGCCCCAATTCCTGTCATATTGTAAAAAACACTGTTTGGAATACCACTTTCCATTACTACTTTTGGCATTCTTACCAATGTTTCGGAAACGAATGCTCCATATACACCCATAACGCTCCAGTACATAAAACTAAAATGTAGCGATAGATAATTGTTAGTTGGTCGTTTTGTTAAAATTGAAAAAAGTCCTGCACAAAGCGTTAAACTGCTAATGACGGCTGTCCAATGAAATATTCCCCAAGTTCCAAAAAGTCTATAAGTCATAAATGCTGTAATCAATACGACTAACATTGCTACACCATAAAGCCTGCCAATAGTTTTATGTTTTGCTGTTCCTTTTGGCAAGACTAATATAAGTGTCCCAAACAAAAGCGCAAAAAGGGAAGCGATAAAATGTATCAATCCCGTCTGACTTGTTACAAAATTTCCAAAATTCATATCTGTTTATCTTTATGGGTTTTTATTCGCTACAATGACCGCTAATATTAATATTTACAACCTATCTACAACTAACATTGATGGTAAAATACTGTATGAAGTTGTTTTTTTTCTGCTCCGTTGCAACCTGCTATAATATGTAAATTTTTATTTCCACATTTTATTTATGGGGACAAATATACAATATTTTCTAATAATCCATATCTAAATTTAAACATAAATCGTTAAAAAACGTAAAAGTAAGCGTATAAAATAAAACTAATAATCAGGATAAAATACATACTATATAAAACGTGACAGAGAAACAATTTATTGAAATAGAAGGAACAAT
>JANMGN010000314.1:0-13413 GCA_031374645.1 Chitinophagales bacterium
CAATTTTTTGGGTTCATCCATGATTTTGGCGGAACTTCCACGGTAAAACCCGTGAGGTCTTCAATACCTCACGGGTTTATAGAGCGCAATAAATCTATTCCGCCAAAATCATGGGTGAACCATTTTTTGAAGTAAAATAGAAATCATGATACTGGTATTCTTACTTCTTAAATGAACAGGAAATTTGACGACTAAACCACAAAAAAACGCTAATAAATTTACATTTATTAGCGTTTTTTTATGGAATATTAAAAAACCTACATTAGTGATTTCGTAGAAATGTTTGTCATTCCCTGTGGTTTCACATCTAAAAAGTTTTGCTTGTTTTTCTCCTCAATTTGCTGACGACGAGCCTTCCAAGAACTTCCTTCTTGAAAAAACGCAATTAGTCCCCAAGTTAATAACAACATCGGTAACAAGACAGTCATTGCAAGACCTTTGATTTCATATTTCATGTGCATAAATTCATATACGATGAAATAGGCTTTATATAAAGAAAGACCAATCATTACAGGGTACATAATCCATTTTGCTAAATGAAAACCATGGATCAAATGCCCGTTGCCCAATAAAGCAATACCAACTTCTACTAATGTGATTATAGCTAAAAGGCGCAAGCCACTCATTACTACTTTTATACCTTCTTCTCTACTTAACATTTTGATATATTTTTTAAACTTTTACAAAAAATTATAAAAGAACGTTTTGAAATTTATTTTTTATCAAGCCCTTTCCTTCAGAAAGGATTTAGGACAGGGTTTTTTATAGTAAATAAAATACCAAGAATACAAAAACCCAAACTTAATCGACAAAGTGCCAGTAAAGTCCAATTTTCTCAATCATTTCGTAGTGATTTCCACGTTTATGGTATAATCCACTCGCTGCATTCAACATGATAATAAGTAAAAACGCAACTCCTGAAAGTACGTGAAAACCATGAAAACCAGTAATGAAAAAGAATAACGCACCAAACGCCTTCGGACCAAACTCTAAACGAGCAGTTTTCCCTTTATCAGGACCTTCCGTAGTAATTTTGTATGGTTTGAAATCAAACTCGATTTTACCTTCGTGTTCGTGCCCGTGAATAAGATAAGAAGTACCAGTCTTGAAAGTTTCGCCTGTTTCTTTGCCATCTTTATCCAAATATACACCATCTACAGAGTGCGTTCCAAATGGATTTCTTGTTATGGATACATTTTCCCCTTTGATAAGCGTAGTCCATTCCCAAGCCTGACAACCTAAAAAAGTTGCTCCACCTAAGACGGTCAAAAGCATCCAAAAAACAACACCATTTTTGTTGCCAGCTGCACCTTCTTGTACCGCACGAACCATCGTTACCGAACTAATAATCAGTACGAAAGTCATAAAAGTTACAAAAATAAGTGGTGCCTCTGCACTTGTAAAAAATGGAATTTTTGCAAAAACAAAATCAGGTAAGGGCCAAGTCATGCTACTAAAGCGCAACGTACCGTAAGCAATTAGAAATCCTGCGAAAGTAAACGCATCTGATACCAAAAAGTACCACATCATAAGTTTGCCGTAACTCGCCTTAAAAGGCTCTGCTGCGCCGCCCCAATCTTCTGTTTGTACTCCGTGTTCTAATGATGTATCAACTGAAGCCATCGTTTTATGTTATTAGTTTGTTTAAAAGTATGTTATTGATAAAAAAGGTCAATAACGGTATATTAATTTTTTAAATAATTTCTTAAGTAGTTGAGATTACTGCTTTATCTTACGACGTTAGCTAAAACCAGTACATTAAAGTCGTCCTTCTTTTCTCCTCCCTTTCGGAGAAAGTCGGGATGGGCAAAAAGATTTAGATAAGGTCATTATCGTTGCAAAAGCATAAAGACAAAAAGATAAACCCAAATAATATCTACAAAATGCCAATATTGCATAGTCAATTCAAAACGTAATTTTCTCCTCGGAGTTACTTTGAATTTTAGTAAAAAAGCATGCAAACAAGCCATTGTTATCGCTGCAATACCACCCAAAACGTGTAGAACATGTGCTATTGATAAAGCATATACAAACGAGCCCGCAGGATTTCCTTTCAAATCTACACCCATCACGCCCATTTGCTGCCAGCCATAATATTGGCAAATAATAAAAGCAAATGACAAAATGAAACTCGCTATCAAAAGCAGACGATACATATTTTCATTTCCTTTTAAAAAAGATTTATAAGAAAAATGAAGTGTAAAGCTACTCAAAATTATAACTGCTGTACTTGTGAAAAACATACTCGGCAAACGAAACTCTAACCAGTTTCCTGCCGCTTGTCTGACAATGTAAGCACTCGTTAGTGCTGTAAAAAACATTACAATCCCAACCATTCCAATATACAATTGAAATTTAAGCGGATGTATTTTGTTTCTTTCTATTACTTTATCTGTCATAACTTATTTTTTAAGTAGGCGTATAAAAATAATCGATAATTTTTTGTCGTTGCAAAAATAACATAAGTAACTTACCAAATAGAAGTCACGTTGTTATTTTTACAACGACTTCTCCCAATGGGTCCTTCGTGACCTTTAAAAATTTCGGTTATTTTAGCCCAACTATTTAGTACAATTTATCTAAAGCCAATGCAATTTGAGCAATTGGTAAGTAGAAAAAAGAACAAAACATCAACTGTCGTGCAGCCTCTCGTGTACATTTTTTGTACAACTGAAAAGCAAAATAAGCAAAAATAATTGCTGCTACACCAAGTACAATTGCAGATACCATTCCTGTTTTACCCAAAGCAAAGGGAGCTACACTTGCAGGTATCATAAACAAAGTGTACATAAACGAATTCCAACCTACACTACTATCGAGCTTACCTTCTACCGAAGGAAGTAAATTAAAGCCTGCTGCCTTATAGTCTTCGTCTGCCATCCAAGCAATAGCCCAAAAATGTGGAAATTGCCATAAAAACTGTATCGCAAACAAGGCCATCGCAAGAGGTGTTATTGTACCTGTGACAGCTACACTACCAATCATTACTGGAAATGCGCCTGGAAATGCACCTATCAAAACCGCAATTGGAGATACTCTTTTCATCGGAGTATATATAAATGCGTACGAAATCAAGGATAAACCACCAAGCAGTACTGTCATCGGATTAAATAACGCCAATAATCCCAAACCAGATAAACTCATAATCCCAGCAGCCAAAATCGCCTCCGAAGTACTCATTCTCCCTGTGGAAAGTGGGCGATTTTCGGTGCGTTTCATTTGCTTATCATAATCTTTCTCCAGTATTTCATTTAGTGCGTTGGAAGCTCCTGTTACCAAAAAACCTCCCAGCGAAAGTATCAAAAGTTCTTTCAAATTGATTGCACCTTGCGCTGTCGTTATATAAGCCATAGCTGCCGAAAAAACGACCAACAGATTAAGTCTATGTTTGACTAATATCTTATAATCGTCTATTTTTTGCTTAAAAGCAGCTGCGAAACTTAATTTTTGTGTATTATTTTGCATTTTTCAAAATAAACATACTTTGGAAAAGATGTGAATAACTACGCCAAGCAATTACTCACATCTTAATCTTTTGATATATCTTAATTTTTAGATATTATTTCTGTAATTAATGATCTCCACCATCTAATTCCCCTGCGGCCAATGGCTCGTATTGAGGAATGAAATCACGACCGTTTTTACCATAATCATAAGGCCAACGCTCTACTACTGGTAAGTTACCTTCCCAGTTACCGTGACCAGTTTCGATAGGAGTTGTCCATTCCAAAGTTGTAGCATTGTAAGGATTTTTCTCCGTCATTTTTTTACCATGCCAAATAGAATAGAAGAAGTTGATTACAAATAAGATTTGTAAAGCAAAAACAACCATCGCTGCAATAGTAATAAATTTATTAGTAGCTTCAAAGTGTTTGAAAGCATCAAAAGCATCAAAACGGTAGTAACGACGTGGCAAACCAGCCATTCCTAAGTAGTGCATAGGCCAAAAGATAGCGTAAGCACCAATAATTGTTCCCCAGAAGTGGATTTTGCCCATTGCTTCATTCATGAAACGACCATACATTTTAGGAAACCAGTGATAAATCCCTGCAAACATTCCAAAAAATGCAGCAATACCCATCACAATATGGAAGTGCGCTACAACGAAGTAGTTATCGTGCATCACAATATCAATTGCTGAATTACCCAAGAAAATACCTGTCAAACCACCTGAAATAAACATTGATATGAAACCAATTGCAAACATCATAGCTGCATTAAAACGAATATTTCCACCGTATAAAGTAGCAATCCAGTTAAATACTTTTACCGCCGAAGGTACTGCAATAATCAATGTGAATATTACGAAGAAATTAGAGATAAATGGATTTACACCTGACATAAACATGTGGTGCGCCCATACAATAAACGCCAAGAATGCAATTGCCATTACAGACAATACCATTGCCTTGTAACCAAAAATTGGTTTGCGAGCGTGTACTGATAATACCTCTGATACCAAACCCATTGCTGGAAGAATGATAATATATACCTCTGGGTGTCCTAAGAACCAAAACAAGTGCTGGTATAAAATTGGAGAACCACCAACTTGCTCAAGTGCTTGACCACCAATGAAAATTTCACTCAAAAAGAAAGACGTACCCATGCTACGGTCAAACATCAATAAGAAAAAGCCTGAAACCAATACTGGGAAAGACAAAATACCAATGATTGCTGTAACGAAAAAGCACCAAATAGTCAAAGGCATTCTCAAAAGCGTCATACCTTTTGTACGTAAGTTTAAAACAGTCGTGACATAGTTGATACCACCTAATAGTACAGATACTACGAATAGTGTCAAACTTACCAACCAAAGTGTCATACCTGCGCCCGAACCTGTCGATGCTTGTGGTAATGCACTTAATGGCGGATATGCCGTCCAGCCACCAGAGAAAGGACCTGTACTAAGGAACAAAGAGAATAACATTACTGCACCTGATAAGAAGAAGAACCAGTAAGATAGCATATTCAAAAATCCCGAAGCCATATCACGAGCTCCCAACTGTAATGGAATAAGTAAGTTAGAGAAAGTACCACTCAAACCTGCTGTCAATACGAAGAATACTAAAATAGTACCGTGCATTGTTACCAAAGCATAATAAAATTCAGGTGCTAATTTACCTGTGTTTGCAACTTCGTCAATTACAATCCATTTTCCAAGGATTGGACGTAACCAAGCCATGTCTCCTTCTGGAAAACCCAATTGAAGACGGAATATTACAGACATAGCCGCACCAATAATCGCCCAAAAAATTCCCGTAATTAGGAACTGTTTAGCAATCATCTTGTGGTCTTGGCTAAAAATATAAGTTGTAATAAAGTTCGACTGATATTTATCGCCATGATGATGATCATGGAAATGATCGTCGTAGCCTTGCTCTTTAATTAGAACTTCCTCGCTGTAATTTGTTTTTACCTCAGTCATAATTAATCTGATTTAATTTTTTTTAATCCCAAAATAGGGCTTTTTATAAAATCCAAGGTATAAAATAAGCTTTCATTCAAAAAGAAATTTATACTTTGAAAATTACTTTTGTATTTTAGATTTACGTTTAAAAAATTTGATGTTTTGTTTATTCGTAAATACTTATTTTTTGGTAATTGTAAATTCTGTTCTACGATTTTTAGCTCTTGCCTCTGCCGTATCCGCTGCATCAACTGGTTTTGTAGAACCGTAACCTGTAGCTCTCATACGAGCGTCTGTAACACCTTTATTTGTTAAATAAGCCTTTACAGATGCTGCACGTTGTGCTGATAATGCCTTATTTGCCGCTGCATCGCCTACATTATCTGTATGTCCTGCAACCTCTACTGCCATAGTCGGATGTGCTGCGAATTCCTCTGCTAATACGTCTAATTGATATTTTGAAGAAGCTGTCAAATTAGATGAACCAGTTTCAAAAGTTACATAATCTAATTTCAAAACAGTATTAATTGCTGCGCTGTCTTTCAATGTCTTTTCGATGTCTGCTTTCAATGTAGCAGCACCAGCCATTGCTTCAAAATCTAATATTTTCCCTTCATAAGGGTCTTCGTTTTCTGTCTTGCCATTTACAGTACGCATCAAACCTTTGTTGTGTACTTGCGTTGCGTAGTGTGATTTTTGAGCCAAAAGCCATCTTTCATATTCTGCTTGCGAAACGATTTTCACGATACGACGCATAGAATAGTGACCTTTTCCACACAACTCTGAACAAGCTAACTCGTAGTTAAACATTTCCCAACGCTTCTTGCTATCTGGATCTTTCGGATCGTTAGGCTCATTCCATTCAGAGCTATCTTTCAAACGCTGACGGTATTCCTCTGTCGTTATGGTTGGTGTAAATACAAAGTACGTAGGAAGACCTGGAATAGCATCCATTTTCACACGAAAATGCGGCAAATAGAAGTTATGTAGTACATCACGTGCCGTAATACGCACACGGATTTTCTTTCCAACAGGTAAAACTAATTCATCAGGATAAAAATCGTCAGCACCTTTTGGATCATGCCAATCTTGTCCCAATGGGTTGTTTGCTGTAATTAAATGATAGTCCTTAGTACCTAACTTAGTGTCAGCACCTGGATAACGTAGATTCCAAGCAAATTGCATTGCATTTGCTTCGATTTCCATGTAGTCTTCACCTTCATTTACATCAGACATTACTGTATTCCAAGCATCAAGACCTCCGATTACTAAGAAAGTCATTACTACCGCAGGAATTGCTGTCCAGATGATTTCCAAACGATTGTCATGTGGCATATATAGAACCTTACGGTTTTCACGTCCACGGAATTTATAAGAAAACCAGAAAAGTAACACTTGTGTAATAAAGAATACAATACCTGTTACTACAAGTGTAACATTGAACATGTGATCTAATGTTCCACCATGAGCCGAAGCTGAAATATGTGGACCATACCAAAGCATATCTTGCATGTAAAAACTTGCAGAATATACACAGAATATCAAAAACAATACCCCAAAGACAACCATTCCACGAGCGTTCCACTCATTAGTTTCTTTTTGCGCTTCTTTTTCGCCACGAATTCTCGCTGACAATTCCGAAACCTTTCCAATTTGTACGGCTACAATTGCCAACAATACAACGCACAATAAAATAATTAATGCCGCCATTATTCAGTTATTTTTTTATATTCTTATCTAAAAAAAGCTAAGAACAAATGATTTATTTTGTTGAGAAAATACTCAAATATTTTTTGCAAATCTAATAGCAAAAAGCTATTTAAGGTTTAATTCAAACATGAATTTTATTTTATTTAGATTTTATCTAAATAATTACATAACATGATGCGCCATTGATTCCTGTACATAAGGGTCATTCTTTGGCAACAAAGATGCTTTTGATAGTTGGTAGAATACACAATAAATAAATAGTGCAATAAAACCAACAAACGTACCCAACTCTAAAAGTCCTGGCAATGTAAATCCTTCCACAAAGGCAACTGCGTGTTCTGCACCATGTCCTGCTGCTTCGTGCCCTGCACCTGCACCACCTTCTGCTGCGTGGGCAGCATGGGCAGCATGTTCTTTCAGTTCAGTTACTGTATGCCAAGCACCTGGTTTTATCATTTGGAAAAAATCCCACCAGTGTCCAAAGATAATCAATATTGATACGAAAATCAAGCTACCATACTTGCGTTTTGTATCGTTACGTATCAAAATTAAAAATGGTAATACAAAGTTCATAATTAAATTCGCCCAATACAATACTGGATACTGCGTTACACGGAGGTTGAAATATTGTGTTTCTTCTCCTACGTTTGCATACCAAATCAACATGAATTGAGAGAACCAGCAGTAAGTCCAAAATACAGAGATACCAAAAGTTAATTTACCCAAATCGTGTAAATGTTCTACTGTTACGTATTCCAAATAATCCTTTGATTTCAAATAGATAATCATCAAGATAGTACAAGCAAACATAGTAACTACCAAACTTGCGGTAGTGTACCAAGCATACAATGTAGAATACCAGTGTCCATCAACAGACATAATCCATTGCCAAATTACAGCTGCACTTGTATAACCAAATATCGGCAAAAATGTTGCTGAATATATCTTCATTTTACGGTGAAAAGAATAATCGCCAGCCGCATAATTACCTTCATTATCTTCTTGAATAGACAAACTACGTAATTTTAAGGCAAAGAAAATCCAAATACCTACAAAACCAAATGTAGCCAATGAATACCATTTATTATTCAAAAATGCTGATTTGTGCGTAAGCAACTTATCACTCGCAACAGCAGCAACATCATTCCAATGGTAAATGTGAGAGAGATGTCCCCAGTTTGCAAAGCAAATAATGCCCATCAAAACAACACCTACAATAAGAAATAAATAAAATGCTTCCCATATACGCTTAATTGTAGTTTGCCAACCAGAGTAAGCGGTCATTTTAGCAGTATATAAAAATAACGCAGCCATTGCAATTCCTGTAAAAAATGTGGAATTGTGCAAAAGGTTTGTCCAGAAGCGCATGTGATAACTGCCGCTTTCGTCAATAAAATAGGTTGCGCCTAAACATAGAAACCCGAATACTATCAAAGCACCAAGAACTGTTTTTTGCTTACTTTCAAATACGAATTGCGTATTCATACCGTTTATAATTTATTTAAGTGTTAGTTATTTATATTAGCTGTAGAAATAACCAACAGCTCAATGTTAAATTTTTGAATATTATTTTTTGTGTCCTCCGTGACCAGCTGAACCATGCGCTTCCGCAGGATGGCTTGGAACAGTTTCTTTAGCTACTTCAACTTTGGGTTGAGATGCTGCTAATTTTGCTGCGGCTTCCGCTTTTACCTTAGCAATTACTGCATAAGGTGTTCCAGCTTTCGGATTGAACGTATTTTCACTTTCGTCATACTTTAATGTTTTTGCAGCAGCCTGCATAGAACGAATGTAGTGGATAACATTCCATCTTTCCTCATAAGATAACTTGTCACGGTGTTGTTGCATTACGTTTTTACCATACATTATTGCATGGTAGTAACGACCGTTTCCAGCTGCGTAAAATTGGTCTGTCAAAAAGTTGGCAGGTTGTGCAGGATATTTAGCAGCTTTATTTTCTTCGCTAACCAACCATCCTTGACCATTACCCGCTTTGCCATGACAGCTTACACCACAATATGTTTCGTACAATTCCTTACCTTCCGCTAAGCCTTTTTTAGTTATAGGGAAAGGGTTTGTTACACCATACTCTGCTTCGGCACGCAATCTTTCTGGATCTGTATCTGCAAAATAATAAGGAACATTACCATTTACTGTTGTTTTTACAGCTGAGTTTGAAGCAGAACCATCAAACATTCCAGCTTTTTCGTCTGTATATCCAACTGAACCACGAGGAACTGTTCCTTCGATTGGCATACGCGGATTGGAAAGTGTTTTTCTATCTATCACGCTTTCTTTATCCCAAGAGTTGCGCTCATAGTTGTCATACACATTAGTTTCGTAACTGATTGGGTGCCCCATATCTGGCATGTATTCATGCCCAGTGCTGTTGCCACCTGCTGGCGAACAAGCCTCGAATGCAAAAATTGCACTTACTGCTATACCAACGAAAATGAGATATTTAAAGTTATTCATCGTAAAAATATATAGTTACTGCTTATTGTTTTATTTAGCTTTTTCTAAAATATTTAGAAAGGAGTTCAAACAATAATCAACTAAAATTATAGTAATCTTAAATTGTTTTTGTCTTAATTTCAGAAGCTCCTGTATTTGCTAAGAAATCCTTTAATTTTGAAACTTCGTCACCGCTTAGTCCATTTGTTTGAAAAGACAAACAAAATTTATCATCAGTGATACGGTCATCCAAAGTAGGGTTATCAACACCAGGCCCCATTCCACAAACTGTATAGAATGTAACAACCATACCAATGGCTGCCAACAAAATAGTAAGCTCAAATGTGATTGGGATAAACGCTGGCACAGGCCAGTATGGTTTTCCACCAAAAATGATAGGCCAATCTTTTACAAAAGCCCAAGACATAAAGCCAAAACCAATTGTAGTACCTGTCAAACCATATACAAAACCTGCAATATGTAAACGTGACTCTGCTAATCCTAATATCGGGTCTAAACCGTGTACTGGAAATGGCGTAAATACGTCATAAATATCTAAATGCGCATTTTTTGCTTTCTTTACTGCTGCCAATAAAGGCACTTCATCATCGTAAAGACCAAAAAGAATATCTTTATTTAAAGTTTTCATTACAAAAATTGATAAAGTTGTTTGTTTTATTAAAAAAAACAACTTGTAATTTATGAGTAAAAGTAAAATAAAAAATCAAAGTGATTTATAAGATTTAAACCTAACCCGATGTTTTAATAAACTTTTTGAATAATTATTTTTTTAAATTAAAATTCTGTTTTTCAAACAGCTTTTAATTTTTAGTGTGCGTGTGCATGTTCGTGATGCTCATCAGCGTGGTCATCATGTGCATGTGCATGCGGCATTGTATTCACACCTTCGTATTGGTCGCCAGCTGCTTTCAAGATTGATTTTACCTCAGCGATAGCAACTACTGGTGCTACACGTGTAAATATCAAAAAGCAAGTATAGAATAAACCTTGTGAACCTAAAAATAAGCTAATCTCAACCCAAGTTGGTGTATAATAAGACCAGCTTGATGGTAAAAAGTCGTTTGCCAAAGTAGATACAATAATTACGTAACGCTCAAACCACATACCAATATTGATAAATATTGACATGAAGAACGTTAAGAAGATACTTTTACGCCATGCTTTTTTCCAGAATAACTGTGGAGAAACAACATTACAAAACATCATTCCGAAATATGCCCACCAGTAAGGTCCAAATACACGATTGTAAAATGCGTATTGCTCATACAAATAACCAGAATACCAAGAAATAAATAACTCTGTCAAATAAGCTACACCTACAACACTACCTGTCAAAAGGATTACTTTGTTCATACTTTCAATATGCCCGATAGTAATGTAGTCTTCTAATTTTAAGATTTTTCTACAAATTAACATCAACGTTTGTACCATTGCGAAACCTGAGAATACTGCACCTGCCACGAAGTATGGAGGGAATATTGTCGTGTGCCAACCTGGAACTACTGACGTAGCAAAGTCAAAACTTACGATTGTGTGTACAGAAAGTACCAATGGTGTAGAAATACCAGCTAAAACTAATGATAAGTATTCCCAACGTTGCCAGTGCTTTGCAGCTCCTGTCCAACCAAAAGCTAAACTTGTATATAATTTTCTTCTCCAACCTGTTGCACGGTCACGAACTGTAGCAAAATCTGGTACTAAACCTGTGTACCAAAATAGTAATGATACAGTAAAATAAGTCGAAATTGCG
This sequence comes from Chitinophagales bacterium, assembly GCA_031374645.1. Taxonomy (GTDB): domain Bacteria; phylum Bacteroidota; class Bacteroidia; order Chitinophagales; family Saprospiraceae; genus CANHEE01. The sequence goes on from JANMGN010000314.1 coordinate 11,343, forward strand.
AATACGTCCCAAAGTAAAGGCGAATTAAAGTTTGGCCACAATGGACCACGTGTATTAGGATAAGGAAATATAAAAGGAGCCATCCAGACACGTCCCATGTGAATAATCGGGAACTGACCAGCACAAATAACGGCAAAGATTGTCATCGCTTCTGCCGCACGGTTTACACCTGTACGCCATTTTTGACGAAATAATAACAAGATTGCAGAAATCAAAGTACCAGCGTGACCAATACCGACCCACCAAACGAAGTTTGTAATATCATAGCCCCAGTTGATGGTTCTATTTAAGTTCCAAGAACCAATTCCTTTCCAGATTGTCCAAGTTACAGCAAAGAAATACAACGCCAATAGTGCAACTGCAATTGAAAAGGCTGCCATCCACGCTTTACTCGGCACTCGCTCCGTAGGCGCACAGATGTCTTCTGTGATTTGATGATAGGTCTTATTGCCCGTAATCAAAGGCTCTCTAATGCCTGAAATAACTACGCTCATTTTATATAGATTTTATTTTATTATAAAAACTTCCGTTCTGAATTATTTTTAAAAGAAATAATTTCTTTTTAGTAGTTCAAAATGATAATACTATTATTTATTTATTTCTGACAAGTAAAATTATGCTAAATCAGCACTGTTTATTACTTTCATTGAATAATTAACGTTTGGTGCGATGTTTACTTCTTCTAAAACTAAGTAATTCATTGGATTATTAATTTTTTTAGAAACAGTGCTGTTCGGGTCGTTACCGTTTCCGAAAGTAATTGCGCCAGTTGGACAAGATGTTTGACAAGCTGTTTTTACATCTGTATCTTTGATTTGGCGGTTTTCACGTTTTGCTGTCAATTTTCCTTCTTGAATACGTTGTACGCAGAAAGAGCATTTTTCAATTACACCACGAGAACGAACCGTTACATCTGGATTTAAAACCATACGCAATAAGTTGTCAGCATACATTGGCTTTGAAGTAGCATCGCTCATGTTTGCGTCCTCTAAGTAGTTTTCATTTCCACCAAATAAATCCGAAGTGGTATAATCTAACCAGTTGAAACGACGAACTTTGAAAGGACAGTTGTTTGCGCAATAACGTGTACCGATACAACGGTTGTATGTCATTTGGTTCAAACCATCGTGAGAGTGGTTTGTAGCATTTACTGGACAAACATTCTCACAAGGAGCGTTGTCACAGTGCTGACACATCATTGGTTGATAAACTGCTTTCGGATTGGTAACGTCGCCATAGTAGTAGCGGTCAATACGCAACCAAGTCATTTCATGGTGGCGATGTACCTCTTTTTTACCTACGACAGGAACGTTATTTTCTGACATACAAGCTACTGTACACGCTCCGCAACCCGTACACGAGTTCAAATCAACATACATTTTCCAGTGCGGACCAGCTTTGTATAGGTCTTCGTGACCTGAGTATAAAGTTTCGTTGTTAAGTTTTTGGAATTCTTCACGTAATTCTACGAGTTCTTCCACTTTTTTCTTAACATCTTTTAATTCTGCTCTTTTGATGATGGTTCTCTCTGTCAAAGCTCCTTCAAAGTAGCCTGGCCCGAGTGCTTTTTCATCTACATTGATGTCTTTGCTACCATCTTTATTTGTGCGACCTGCTGCTTCGCCAGTTACACCCATTGTGTGATGATACTGAACGATTGCAAAATCCTTTTCTATACCTACTTTTGTCGAAATTTGTGCATCAGCAGCAAAAGTTTGACCATTTTTTGCCCAGTCAATTACTCTTGTACCTACGTTTGTGCCTGCGCCACCGTTCACACGACCATATCCAACTGCGATAGAAGCTGTTCCTGGCATTTGACCGAATTGACGAATTACAGCACACTCCTTTTCAATACCTCCAATAGTTACTTTTACAGTATCTCCATCTTTTAAACCATTGAAAGAATTAAAATCACTTACACCATCCCATGCTATTGGCAAGGTCAAATAATTTCCCCATGAAGTACGCATTACAGGGTCTGGCATTTCCATCAACCAAGGGTTGTTGGCATAACGACCGTCGCCTACATTTATACTTTCATAAAATGAAACTTCCCACTCGCTACCCG
>JANMGN010000336.1:0-8182 GCA_031374645.1 Chitinophagales bacterium
CTAAATGCTCGTGTCCTGTGTAACCTCGATATAACCAACGTGTTCATCCTGGAAATCCTACGTAAGAACAATCTTTAATGTTTCGATATCTGTGCACTTGTTTTTTTCATCTAAAGCCTATGAATAAATTCATTGGCTACGGGTCGGTCATTGCTACGCAATTTTGATGGCTTTCTTAAAAAAAACAAAACCGCTATATTTTTAGGTATAGCGGTTTGCTATAGTTTTATGCTTCGTAGCTGCTTGGTTATAAGACATAAGCAGGGCGGCGGAGTGTAGAGTTTCAAAAAAGACGCCAAGCAAGGCGAAAAAATTGCTTTATTTTTCAGGTGGTATAATCAAAAACGATTTACTTTCTTTTCCCCTTTTTACATAAAATAAAAGTTCCCCTTTTGTTTTTACTAATGTATCTCCTATTTGTAAATAGTTATAGATATCTCTATACATCAATAAATGTATTTCTGATTTAGTTTTCTTTTTTCCTATTGTGTCATAATATTCTATAGTTTCCATTTTTTTATTATTTTCATCAATATATTTTGCTTCTATAACCCATTTTATGTATTCATTTTGTAAATATTTTATTTCATCTCCAATTGGGTCGTTAAAAAACAAAATATAAATCAAAGGAATACCAATGTAAAGTATTCCAAAATATCTTACGTATTTATTTGAGTTTTTCATCTTTTAAAATTTAGGACCATAAAAAGGATTTGTATATTTATTTATTGGCGACATCTTGTATGGAGTAGGAGTGTTAAAACTAGGCATTTTCCAAATCCATGTTTTAGTTTTACCATATCCGAAACCGAAAGGTACTACATAGAGACCAGGACCAGCACCTATTTCTAATCCAGTATAAAATTTACCAAATTTACCATTATTACTAAGAATACTAACGCTTCCATCTCCGATTTCTCCACCCGAATAAAATACTTTCTGAGACTCACCAGCGAAAGACCCATCTAAGGTAAGTGGTTGTCCATCTGTTGAAATCATACCAGATGCAGAAATATTGGCTTCACCTCCTACATTGAACCATTGATCTTTTTGAGTTGCCGAAAAATATAGTGCGAAATCATTGCCATCACTTGCACTACCAACACCATAATCTGCACCTGAGAAACCCAAAGACCAAGATAGGTTTAAGCCACTACTTACAATTTTATAAGAAGGTGGGTCGCCAGGACCGTCCTTATATGACTGCACCGCATGCATCAGATGATTCAGCCCAGCTGTAATGATACCATTCCTTGCACCATCTACAAAAGTACCACCTGAGAGTCGGCTACTGAGACCGCCTGTGAGACCTCCAGCAGCTAAAGTAGCTGCTACAGAAGCTCCTTTGGACAGATTTAAAGTTGCTATTCCACTACTAACTACCGAACTAAATGCGCCACTTATAAAACCACTTTTGAAAGTGCCTCCTTGTGCATAAGAAAAGAAACCTCCTACCAGACCATGTTCGACAGCTTGTGAGAGAAAACCCGTAGCCGCACTTCCGATTCCGAATGAACTTGCGCCTTGTGCGGCACCCATCAAAGCGGCACTTCCAGCTCCATACCAAAAATTTTGCTGATTTTGTAAGTTGCCAATACCATTCATTATTACGCCAATCCCTGCGCCAATTGCCATGGCTCCTATTATTGTTGGGTCGTTGCCATCAGGGTCAGTAAATTTCAGTGGATTATTGTGTGCATAACTGTACCTATTATAACCTTGTGTGCCTGCATCATCGTGTATCAAGTTATCAGGGCTTAACATTCTTCCATTGATAGGGTCGTATAAACGCCCATTCATGTTGATAAGCTCGAAGAAGCCTGTATCTAAATCTTGTTGCTCTAAATGCTCGTGTCCTGTGTAACCCCGATATAACCAACGTGGTCTTCCTGGTAATCCTACGTAAGACCAATCTTTAATGTTTCGATATCTGTGCACTTGTTTTTTTCATCTAAAGCCTATGAATAAATTCATTGGCTACGGGTCGGTCATTGCTACGCAATTTTAGTGTTTATTTTCAAAAAGCAAACCGCTGTATTTTTTAGGTACAGCGGTTTGGGGTGTTTACAATAGCTTTATGCCTTGCGGTGTGCAAGGTCATAAGACCATGCACGGCGATAAGTAAAATACTAATCTAATAATTGATAAACTATATGACGTAATGGTGTACTATTCCTTCCCACAACAATGATGGGATTAAGGACATTATTATTACTTTGGAATGACATAAAATCTATTAATAAGTCGTCTATATGATCTTTTTCTATATCTGATACATAACTTAAAATAATTTTTATTTGTATTTTGTTATTCTTGGTTATTTCAAAAGAAACGTTGTAAAAATTATCATTTATATTAAGATGAAGGGCGATACAAAGGTTACAGTATTGAAACTTCACTTCATAGTTACCTATTATCTCAACATTGTGATGTATTGTGAATTTTAGTTTTACTTTTGAAAAAAATACTTTAACCTGTTTAAGAATAGGAAATGTATCTTCAATTCGCTTTACATACTTGTAATCTACTACTTCGGACTTACAGAATAACAGCTCGCTTAGTGATTTGTAATATTTAGGACAATCTCCCTTATTTTTAGTTGCGTTAAAATTTTCTTTTGATATTAATATTACATCAATACTTATTGTATAATTACTTAATTCACTATTTATTCTCTCAATAATATAGTCAGGGAGATAGTTTTGCTCTAAGATGACGAATTGTATCAATATTTCTGTCTGATTAACGGCATAGCTAATATTTAATATATGTATTGGTATGTTAATCAAACAAGCACGGGCTAATGAATATTGAAGATTAATATAATTTTTATTGTATTCCATAGTTATTAGGGTTTCCAAAAAGGGTTTGTTGGTACAACACTTGGAAAAGCTGTACCCTTTATATAAAATATATTTGTAGGTTGGTTAGGAAAACCAGCTCCAAGATTAACATTTGTTCCTGTTATCCCGTTGAAGCGATAGACAGGCCATCCTCTGTTACTCATTCCAAGGTATTCTGCCTTACCAGTATGTACGGCTTTTAAAACAGCCTTTGCGTCATCTACACTATTTAGGAAACTTTTTACATTATTTTCAGGTGCTCCAAGTAAGTGTCTTGCTTGCTTTAGAGAGAGCTTTTCACTTACTCCTTCAAGATGTCGACTAGCCTCTACGCCAGAAATTTCTTTGACAGACGGCGTTATTCCTTCTTTTGAGTATTCCGCAGCTTCAGACGTAGATAATTCCTCTGTGATTTGCTTTTCTGACCACACGGGATTGGGCTTACGTGCATTTTGCCATTGCCTATATCCTCCGACTGCACCTCCGATTACAGCGCCACCAATAAAACCACCAATACCACCGTATAATGCTTCTTTACCTACTGTTTCCCAACTGCCTTTACCGTAACGTAAGAGTTGATGTCCTCCATTCCAAGCTGCTTGTAATGTTCCACTTACTGCTCCCGATGCTGCTCCTGCCACTGCACCTCCTAATATTGTTGCTCCTGACAATCCCGTTGCTGCTAATGTTGCACCACCTGTTGCCGCAGCCAATGCACCAATTGCTGCACCTGACCCTGCATAAGACAGTACGTCCCAGCCATCATGAATTTCGCCACGCCACACTCCGATACCAACATTTACCGCTGCACCTATTATGGCACCTACAAGAATATGCGGCGTTTCTCCATCAGCATCTGTATATTTCAGCGGATTATTGTACGCATAAGTGTACCTATTGTAGCCCTGTGTGCCTAAATCATCGTGTGTATAATTATCAGGGCTCATCATCCTACCAATCATGGGGTCATAAATACGCCCATTCATGTTGATGATGTTGAAAGGCATAAATAAGGTATTATCTGGACTATAAGCCACCCAGTTTGAAGCGTGCGGACCAAACCTAATCAAATGTTCATGTCCTGTATAACCCCTATTTAGCCATTGTGGTATATGGTTCTTTTTTACGTAAGACCAATCTGTAATGTTTCGGTAATTGCCCCAAGCATCAAAATTTTGTTCATAGACAATACCTCCTTTTTCTCCCGTAAAAGTCAAAAAAGAACCAAGGTAATCTTTGTGTACATAAAACATAGAATCTAGTTCTCCTATTCGGAGCAGAATAGCACAAACACCATCGCCACCTTCTATGTAATGGATTTGAGAAATTTGTCCCTCTGGGAACTTTTCTGACGGTGCTACACGAAATTCTTCATAATTGCCTACATAGTATCTTCTTTCTTCTACAATTTGGTTGTGATTATAACCTGTATTGGGGTCAGGCTCTACTCCAATACTTGGCTCTATACCTCGTCTGTACTCCATCATTCTGCGCTGATAATCGGGACCGTACGTAAAATTATAGTGTCGAGAGGTAGCGAATGTAAAATCAAAATCTCCTTCTGTAATTTCATCGGGTTGATCAAAAGGTGTATAGCTTATGGGTTGTGTTACAGGACGATTCTCTTGATTTAAAAAAGCCTTTGGTCTATCAATTTGTCGTACCGCATTTACTTTTTTAGGATGATAATCAAAAGTACCAATGTCTGATTTGTTTCGTACATTGCCATTTGCACTATAATCAATATTAATAGGTTTGCCTGGTCCAATAATACTGATTAAGCGGTCTAAATCATCGTATTTGAACTCTTCGTATAGCCCTTTTACTTTATCTGTGCGATAATCAAGATTACCTGTTTTTTGGTCAATATGAAAATGTAGGTCTAATGCCCCTGATGTAGTGTAGCTTATTGGAAAACCATACTGATCAAAGTTGTTGCTTGTACTTAACCCGTTACCAAGGTCATAGTTAGTATAGTTTCCGTAAGCATCCATTTTCTGTCCATCAAAAATAACCACGCCTTTGTCGCTAACGACTTTTTCAAGGAATGAATTTTGATCAAATGTTCGCTCTACAAAAAAACCTGTTGGGTAGGTTTCTTTGGTAGGGTTGCCATTGTTACTGTCATAAGCGTAAGTGTGTGTGAACGGAATACCATCTGTTACTTCGGTGTAAGTATCTATTCGTCCTAAGCCATCATAAGTACTAATTTGGCTATAACCATTAAAACCAGTTACGGTTTCTATGTTATTGGCGGCAGCACCTGATTTTATATATTCATAGGTAGTAGTACCTTCTGCGCCTATTCGCTTTTCTACTTGCCCGAGTACAGTATATTCGTAGGTTGTACCTACAAAACTATTTTTGGCTTGGGTTGGCGTTTCTTGGTATATCAATTGCCCAAACGCATCAAATTTATAGGTGGTAGTACCCGCATTCACATCAAACAAAGTTGTTTTATCACCAACACCATCATAAGAAGCACTAATAGTAACTTTACCATCAAGTTTTACCTTTGTCTGGTTGCCTTGACCGTCATAAGTATAATCCAAAGTACCACCATCATCTTTTTTCTGAATAAGTTTGCCAGTAGCATCAGTAGTAGATGAGTATTCATGGTTTGCTGGTGTAGTAACCTTTACTTTTGTTTCGCCATTATTGTCAGTATATTTGTATATTATATCTCCTATACCATTGTTAGTAGTTTTTAATCTTTCCGCTACATCATCATAGTAAGTATAGTTTGTAGTAATTGCAGATGGTGATGTTTTTGATTCTATACGTCCTTTGTTATCAAAAACTTGTGAACTACTGAGCCAAGAATTTTTGAAATGTTCCATTTCTTTATAAAAAGAACGCTCAAAAATATCAAAATGTTCACGAGTATCAGGTTTGTATGGATGTTCTACCAAAATATTATAGAGTCCTTTTCCGCCCCATGTGTAGGAGGTTTTTACTGTATAACCTAAGGGCGGAGTCATTTCTACTTCCCTACCCAAATCATCATATCTATACTCTGTTGTAAGCCCATTAATCCCTGTTATACTTGTTGGTTTACTCCAACGAGCATCATAAGAAACAGAGGCAACCTGTTTTAGTGAATTGGTTGTTTTGGTTAGATGCCTAAAATTGGCGTCATATTCAAATATATCTAATTTTGTTTTTACTTTTGTAGCACTTGTTGTGACAGATCTTGGCAAACCAGTATTGGCATAATACTCAGTATTGGTAGTGATGGCTTTCGGGTCGCCAGCAAATTCAACTTCTGTTTGGACATTCCCTTGCCCGTCAAATACTCGGGTGGTTGTTTTGCTGAACGATGGAGCACCTGTTCTGTCTGATTTAACTGTAACAGAAATCGGACTGGAAGCAATCCAAGAACCATGCTTTGCATAAACCGCACTTGTAGTGACTGTCTGTACACCTGCAATCTCTACTATTTCAGAAGTAGTATTACCAAAAGTATCATATCCATAAGTTTTGTTGCTTATCGCTCCCGTAATGTAATCAGTTGAAGTCGTACTTTTTGTATTGAACCATATACGTCCATTTCCCTGGTCTTCAACATTATTGACATAATCAGTTTCACTAATTTGTCCGTTCGCTTTAGAAACTTTAGTATTTTCTAATTGTGTTGAGTAATTGGTTTTATTGTTGCTTGAAATTAAATTATCTTTGATGATAAAAGAATTTTCTGTTATAATTCCAGTGGTACTATTTTCAGATTTGGTATAACCAAAACCCATAAAACCGATGCCTCGCCTATGCAATACGGCATTATTATAACGATAATAGGTAGAAGATGTACCACCTACACCATCTGGCTCGTTCATGGTTTCTGCCAAAAACATAGGCAACTGAACACTATTTAGTGGATAAGTCTTGGCTGCACCTTTTCCAAAAATAGCGTTGTCGGTAGCGTTAGAATACTTGAACGATACCTCTCGGTTGTAACCATCTACTACTTTTTCTAAGAGGTGGTTGGTGGCGTTTGAAAAACACGAAATCATTAAATTTGAATAAAGTAGCAAATCTGTTTTTCCATCGCCATTAAAATCTCCTACTACATCATTTACACTATAACTACCAATTGGTACATTATAAGAATAACTTTGTATAGGTCCAAATCCAATACCTCTACTATATTGGATATAAAATGTAAATATACTGCTAAGAGGATCTTCTCTACCAGTGTAAGTAATATCAGAAAGCCCATCGCCGTTAAAATCACCAATGATAAGCGATGCTGCCTTGGGAAAAACATTTCCCATTTTGGCAAAACTGCTGTTTCCAGTAGAGAGGTACTGTGTAAAAGTTTTATTATAATTAACTTTTAAATCAACGTATTTAGCCGTTAACATATCTGTTTTTCTATCTCCGTTAAAATCTGCAAATTGAATTTCATTTTCTTCTAATGGAAGAGAATAGAAGAGAGATGGATTCACTTCATACCCATTTATGGTAGATATAATATTAAAAATAATAATATCGTTTGTCTTTTTACCTCTTACCATATAAAATAACTCATTTTTACCATCTCCATCAAGATCAATACTTCTTAGCATATCGGCTTTTACTAAGTAGGATGTTGCATAAGGATATTTTACAGAAATTGAATTAAATACCCAGTTGGGTATTTTTACTTCATTATTCAAACTATTCAAACCAGGAAAGTTAACAAATAATTTATATTCTGCTTTATTAGATAAAATAGTTAGATAATCCGCTTGCGAATCTCCATCAAAATCGCCACTTATTAAATAATTGCTTACGACAGGTCCATTATTAGTGTTTCCTAATAAAGTATATTTGAATTGACTATTGGTTTGGTAGGGTACAGCTGCTCCAAATTTACCAGTTCCGTCAGAATAAAATATATCCACTGAATTTAGTTGTTTCATTACCGTTGTAATAGACTCAAATTTGGCAAAAGGTATATCATCAAAGCCATCGCCATTAAAATCTTGCGCTAAGAAATTAATCTGAGAAACCATTGCGTTATTTTGCTTATACAGAGGTTCTTCATAGTCAATATTTACAGTTTGGGCTGTGGTAAAAACATTACCTGCTTTACTTCCGAGTATTGATGAAAAAGAAGTGTATTTTTTAGTATTAGCATTATAAACTTGTTCTATTAAATCATTAATACCATCGCCATTAAAATCTCCAGCTAAAGTAATAGTGTTAGCAATGTTTGTAGGCATAGTAAAACCTTGAACCATTTTCGCCTCAAATGGCTTACCAGTGTCTCCATATTGAAACTCTGTCGAATTTAAAAATTCACTATCTGAACCAGCAACTTTTATTTCTCTAAGATAAGAATGGATGTTATCTTTAAT
>JANMGN010000353.1:0-9986 GCA_031374645.1 Chitinophagales bacterium
GGACAATCCGTTTTTCTAAGCGTTATGCAATTGTAGTACCTGACAAACAAAACATGAATGTCGATATTTATGTGGATTTAGAAAATGCAGGTGTAGCAAAAGAAGGCGATAAAGTAGTCGTAAAAATTACAGAATGGCACAGCAAAACGATAAAAAGTCCAATCGGAACAGTCACGACTATTCTTGGAAAAAGCGGTTCTAACGATTTGGAAATGAAATCCATTTTGATAAATGCTGGTTTTAACATCGAATTTCCAGAAGAAGTAGATGAAGAAGCCAACGCAATTTCAACAGAAATCACTGCCGAAGAAATCGCAAAACGCAGAGATATGCGTACGACAACGACCTTCACAATAGACCCGCACGATGCCAAAGATTTTGATGATGCACTGAGTATCAAGCGACTAGACAACGGAAATTATGAAATAGGTGTTCACATCGCTGACGTAGCGCATTATATTTTACCAAATACACAACTTGATAAAGAGGCGTTTCGACGTTCGACTTCGGTTTATTTGGCGGATAGAGTTTGTCCGATGTTGCCCGAAAAATTATCTAATGAACTTTGCTCGCTTCGTCCGCACGAAGATAAATTGACGTTTTCTGCCGTTTTTGAAATGCAAACAAACGGAACGGTTACAGACCGTTGGTTTGGTCGTACAATCACACATTCCGACCGCCGTTTTACCTACGAAGAAGCGCAAGAAGTTATCGAAACCAAAGAAGGCGATTTTTCAGAAGAAATCCTGATGTTGAATACGATTGCACTTGGTTTGCGTAAAAAACGTTTCAAAAACGGAGCAATAGATTTTGATACAGAAGAAGTCCGTTTCAAATTAGATGAAAATGGCGTTCCGATTGATGTATATGTCAAAGCACGCAAAGATAGTAACTTGCTGATTGAAGATTTTATGTTGTTGGCGAACAAAGAAGTCGCTACTTTTATTGCAAAAAAACCAAAACCTGAAATCCCGATGGTGTACCGTATTCACGATTTGCCAAATACAGAAAAACTGATGGAATTCGCACAATTTGCAGCAGGTTTGGGTTTCAAATTTGATTTCAATACGCCACAAAGTATCGCTGCTTCTTTTAATACAATAGTAAAAGCTGCGCAAACAAATCCTGAGTACAAACTTTTTGCTCCGATTGCGGTGCGAACAATGGCAAAAGCAGCGTACTCTACTGCAAATATTGGGCATTATGGCTTGGCATTTGAGTTTTATTCACATTTTACGTCGCCTATTCGTCGTTATTCAGATGTGTTGGCACATAGGATTTTGGCAGAAAATTTGGATGAAAAAAGTGTTCGTTGGGACAAAATAAAACTCGAAGATGCTTGTGTTCATATTTCTCGACAAGAGCGAAAAGCAATGGAAGCCGAACGTGAAAGTACCAAATACAAGCAAACAGAATATATGAAAACACGCCTTGGAGAGGTATTTGAAGGACAAGTTTCGGGCATGCTCGATAGGGGAATTTTTGTAGAAACGACCCATGCGAAATGCGAAGGTTTGATAACTTTTGATAAGATGTCAGAAGGGTTTGAGCTTACAAATGGTCGTCTTTTGGCAAAAGGTCGCAAAACTGGTAAAACTTTCAAATTGGGCGATACCGTAAAAATCCGAGTAATCGGAGTAGATATGGCAAAACGTCAGATTGACATGGAAATGGTAGAGGAGGATTAAAAGATGTTTTTTTTGTAAAAAATATGTATTTTTGTAAAAAAAAGGCACTCTCATCCCAAAAAAAGCACTATGCAAAATCAATTTGCATAGTGCTTTTTTTATATAAAACACACAAGTATAGTTTTTAATTCATCTTCAAAACTCGTACACTTGTATTATTTCTTGCTAAGATAATTGCTTTTTCTTTGTTTTTTCCGAGTGAAATCGCTGCGCTGCGGCGAACTTCATCTTTTATTTGTACACCATTTATATTTTGCACCTCAAAAGTACAATTGCCTTTGTTGATAAGGATTTTTCCAAAATCAGCATCGTAGCGACCTAACTGTACATTATTGCCATAAAAATTTCCGTAGAGCAAAACATCGGGCAAATTATCTTTGTTTGCGTCTATGATTTGAGCCGTTTTGTAAGGTGTTAGCTGCGCCAAATTAGGCAAAGAAACGGTTTCAAATTTTCCATTTCCTTGATTGATAATAACTGCATTATCGAAATAATTGGCGGTGTATTTTTTAGCTTTTTTGAGTTTTTCTGCCGTAAAAATTTCTTCCAAAGTCATTTTTGCGAACTCCCGAGCGTAAAGTATTTTTTTCTTATAAGAAGGAATTTGACGTTGTAAATCAGCGATGTTCGTAAAAGGAATTTCTTTGTTTTGCATATAGTACGTCAAGATTTGCTCTTTTTTACCATTGTCGTCAAAATCCGAATAATACATATTAACTGGCTGATTATCAGCTATTTGCAAACGTGTATTTTGCCCCAAATTTCCAGCAACGAAATCTAAATCGCCATCATTGTCAAAATCATAAGGCAAAATAAAATTCCACCAACCTTTTTTATCTGAAATAATTTTCTTTTTAAACGTATTATTTTCTTTCAAAAAAGCGACAATTTCGCCCCATTCTAAGGCGACTACCAAGTCCTTATTGCCATCTTTATCCACATCTGCCCAAACTGCATTTTTAACCAAACCTACTGTTTGTAAGTCCTTGCTCCACTGCGCCGTCACGTCCGAAAAATGCCCTTTACCATCGTTTTGCAAAAGATAACTTTTAGGCGTTTCGCCATACGCCCGAGGCTCTACACGTGCGCCCATGAAAAGGTCTGTAAAACCATCGCCATTGAAATCGCAAGGCTGTAAAGTGCCTACCACACAAGCAATATCTTTAAAAACATTGGGTAAAGTAGTAAAATTTCCTTTGCCATCATTGAGGTAAACACGTGAAAATTGCTGCACATCTTTGCCCGAAAATTCATTTCCGCCTGTGCCTACTACGAGGTCGTTGTCCTTGTCGTTGTCCACATCAAAAATCAATGCTTCTACATCTTCACAAATGCTATCTTGCGCTATCGCAAAACTTTTTATTTTAGAAAAATTACCATAAGCATTTTGAAAAAATAAACCTGGCTCTTTCCATTTTCCGCCGCCAATAAATACATCTTCCAGACCGTCATTATTGAGGTCGCCAACAGCCAAAGCGGGTCCTTCTGCGGAAGTCAAAAGCGGAATCAATAGCTCTCTATCGAACTCTATAAAATCATTTTCTACGTGCGTATAATTGAGTTTTACCTTGTCTGTAATGTCCACAAAAGTGCTTATTTGCGTATTTTTTTGATTGTAAAAACGCTTAAAATCAAATTTTTTCAAACCTTTTTTATAAGCTAACGTATTGATTTTCTGATAGTTAAACGTGCTTTTATCTAATTTTTGAAAAGTGCCATCTGTCCAAACCAAAACCATGCTGTCTATTAGCGTAGGATTTCCCAAACCAGCGTAAAGTGGCGTTTCCATACTGCCTTGAAAACCCTTCGTAGGGAATTTTTCATAGACCATCATACTGTCTTTTTGATAAGCAATCAAACGACTTCCGATAGCAGTTTTGTTCTTTTCAGTACCTTGTAATTGTAGCGTAAGTAGCACATTTTCAGCCGAATGTGCTGCAATATTTTCATACAAAAATGCCTTATCGTTGATGTTATTACAAACTAAATCAAGGTCGCCGTCGTTGTCAAAATCAGCATAAGCCGAGCCATTAGAGTAAGATTTTTTATTGTTTTCGATGAAATTTTCAAGGTCTTGAAACTTCAAATTCCCTTTATTTCTAAATGCTTTATTGTACAATTTTATCTCTGGAACATTTCTAATTACGTCCAAATCTTTGTCTATTAATTTATTTTCACGTATTTTATCTTGCAAATTATCGGCAGAAGCGAACTTTATATAATCAATATCATTCATACGTTTTGGGATTCCGTTGCTGATAAAAATATCTTTTTTGCCGTCATTATCGAAATCAAAAAACAAAGTGGACCAAGACCAATCTGTTGCAGAAATACCCGAAAACATCGCTACTTCGCTAAAAGTACCGTTTTTATTGTTGAGTTGCAAGGCATTTCTTGCGTACTGAAAATTATATCCGTAACCTAATTTGTAGTTAAAAGTACCAAAAGCATCTTCGCCCTCAGAAGATTTTAGGATAAACGGGTCGGCAGGCTGCATATCGAGGCTCATAATTTCGCTATTGCCATCGTTCGTCAAATCGCCAATATCAACGCCCATACTAAATCGGCTCGTGTGCATAATATGTTCCTCGATTTCTTCTTTAAATGTGCCGTTGCGCTGATTGATGTACATATAATCGTTTTCGTGAAAATCGTTTCCGATGTACATATCAGGATAGCCGTCGCCATTAATATCGCCCACTGCAAGCCCTAAACCGTAGCCAACAACGTTGCTATTTATACCAACAGTTTTTGTAATATCAACAAATTCTCCTTTGTCATTTTTGAAAAAACGGTCGCCAGAAAGCGGATGAAGAGTACCCATAAAAGTTTTTCGAGGACCAAAAGTACCGTTGTTGTGCAGCGAGTGATTGAGCTGAAACATATCCAAATCGCCATCTAAATCATAGTCAAAAAAAGTAGCTTGTGTACCAAAACCGACCAAATCTAAGCCAAATTCCTTAGATTTTTCTTCATAAATAGGTACTCCGTCAGCTCCTATGCTTTTACAAATATAGAGCTTATTGTGGCTTTGCATCGTCAAATAATTGCCCACTACACTCACATAAATATCCAAAAAACCATCTTGATTGACATCTGCAATCGCCACTCCATTCGACCAATCTTTTACAGGCAAAATACCCGCTTTTGTAGTAATATCTTCAAATTTCATTGCACCTTTGTTCAGATATAACTTATTTAAAACACGATTTCCAGAGAAGAAAATATCTTGCAAACCATCATTATTTAAGTCGCCTACGCCTACGCCGCCGCCATTGTAATAGTACATGTATTTAAAAATATTCATTTCCAAATTAACATCTAAATCATTGGAAAAATCTAAACCCGTTTTGTCTGCTTCGAGCAATCGGAACATAGGCGTTCCTACAACTTGCGCCACATCTTGTTTTTTTGTACAAGAAAATAAAAATAGAATACTACTAAAAAATGCTACCGTATATTTAATCATTGTGTTTGTGTTGCAATTTTAAAGAAAAATGTAGGACAAAGGTAATAAAATTAATAACTAAAAATTCGCAATAGTGCTTTTTTGTGGATTCAGGCAATAAACGCAGCTCTCTTTAAATTGCTTATTTTTAAATAAAAAATCATACAAACTATTGCATATATGATTTTAAAAGTTTATGTTTGTCCAATATTTATTCGAGTAAATTATTTTATTACTTTTGACAATTACAATAGAGTATTATCAAAAGTTAAAAATATAATATTGCGGTTTCGCATTTAAAAACTTTTTGCTACCACTGTAAAATCTAGTAAATTTCACAAATTTTGGTAATCAGTAGAAAGAAACATTGCGGACTGCCCACACTATGTAATATAGTGCGGGCGTTCCTTTGTTTGCTGATTATCAGGTTTACTAGAGCCTACAGTGGTCACAAATAATCGGAACGCCCATGCTATTTTACGAATAAATATAATTGAACGCTAAGATTGCATAGATAATTTTTAACCAAAATTAATTATTCTATCATGAAAAAATTTAAAAATTCCTTATCCTTTTTATTTCTGCTGTTTGCATGTAATAGCCTTTGGGGACAGCGTCTAATTAAGAATGCTCCCGATTTTTGTGGAACAATAGTCAAAACAAAAAGCCTATCCATTACTCCTAATTCAAATTCCCTTGGAAATACTAAAACCTATCTTGATAGATTTGGTAATATCTATACTGAGCAAGAGTTAATCTCATTAGTAAGCGGAGCACGTGCAGCAGGAGATTGTCAAGACGCACTTACTCCTGATTTTTTTGAGATATTTTTTCACAATGATTTTACACCTGAAGAACGACAAACAATCTGTCAAGTTTTTCGAGATATAGAAAATATCATTGTACCTACTAGCCAGCGTAGAGCGAGAATAGATATATTCAAAACACAAGATGGTGCAGCTGGTGCTGGTACGCCATTCTGGTCTAATGATTGTGGTATTGTAAATACTACAATATTTCAGACATTATATACAAATGATGTAAAACTAAATACTATACCAGATGGAATAATAAATATTAGAGAAACACCTTCTATCAATAGTAACTGGCATACCTTATCAGAAGATGGAGTTAACACTCCAAACTTACAAAGTGATGAAGTAGATTTATATTCTGCAGCTTTGCATGAAGCTCTACATGTACTGGGTTTTGCTTCATTAATGGGGATCAATGGTAATTCTATCAATAATCAGCAAAATGCCACTTATTCTCGTTGGGATCAGCATTTATTTTCAATAGCTCAAAATGCACAACTGATTTTACCTACTAATAATCAAGATTGTTGTAGCGAGTCCGAATTTAATTCAGCAATATTTAATAATATGCCTAATGCTTTATCAGGAGTATGTTCTGATATAAGACTTACTTTTAGAGGAGATAATGGTAATAATATAGCACCAGTGAACAGTTTTTCGATGATTAACCCAACGACTGATAATGAGATGCTGAATAAATTGAGTCATCTGGATAGAACCTGCCAAAATGGTTCTAATTTTGTTATGCACTCAGAGTTAGTCATAGGGCAAGATGTACGTAGAAATATCACAATTGAAGAAAGGCAAATTCTCTGTAACTTGGGTTATATTTTACAAGCCCAAACTGGAAATTGTGAAAATTGCAGAGTTGTTGTAACTGACGATAATGCTCCACCGATTATTCTCTCACAATCACCAACAATAATATTAGGCCTAAATCAGGTAGGTAATAGTAATGTTTTTGCGAATGATAATTTTAATTTTCAGAATAGCCAGATTTCTTTATTTAATATCTCTCCCAGTTTAAATGCTACTTATAATCCCAATAATCAAACATTTACGGTTACAGGTAGCGTACAAGGTATTTTTACTTTTTCGTATAGGGTAGTAGGTTGTAATAATCTTTGGTGTGACGAGGCGACAGTAACAGTTATTGTGAGACAAAATGCTATTCCTACTATTTGTCAATCTCCTGATTGTAATTTGGTTTGTATGGGTAATTTTGAAGATTTTATGTCTGAATCTAACTATTTTCAAGAATTAGATATACCTGCGTTTACCTTTCAGGGATCTGGTGGAAATTCACCTGATATACATTTATTTAATAATAATCATTACGTTCACTTAGCAGCGTCAAGCTGTAATCTTTGTCACCAAGAAGGAATTTATTTTCCTTTATCTCAACCCATACAACCTGGGTGCACGGCTACTGTACAATTTGATGGTATAACGGGAAGTCCCAATTCAACAATATCGTTTTTTGCAAGTCAAAATAATATTTGTCCTAATCCTATTAGACCTGCTCTATGTGCTAATGGCCAAAATATTTGCAATAACAATGTTAATTTGTTCCATTGTATGACTGCGCCTATACTATTAGACGTAGATCCCAATGCGGATATAGTTGAGCAAGTAACTAACTTTAACCACTATACTTTTAATTGGCTCAATAATACGAATGAGGCAGTAAGTCGTGTTTTAGTTTTTGTTGGTGAGAATAATCCAATACCAAACACATTTACAAATTGGCGTAGAGCTATATTTGATAACATTAATATTACTACTAATTGCCAACCTCAATTTACCATTACTAACTCTGTTATAAAAGCTTGCGCTGGTGGTACTGCAAATATTAAATATACTGTTTGCTTACAAAATACTACTATCCCAACAACAGGAATAATACAACTTACTTTACCGTCAATTGCTGGATTATCTATTGCAGCAGGAAGTGATTTTAATAATTTAGGTGTTGCAAATGTCACATTACAACCCAACACGCCCAATAATTGTGTAACATTAAACCTTGTTCTTAATCTTCCTGCAACATTACCCGCTGGATTTACATTTCAAATACCCGTACTGGCTTCTGCACCCAATACTTGTACTAACGGTAATTCTAATACAGTTGCTAATGTGACGTTAACTAATTGTAATCCAAGTTTTGTTTGTGACTGTCCAACCACAGTAGCCAATCGCATAAGAGTGAATAATCAAGCGATGTCTCAAACGACTATTCCAGGTGATTTATCAGGATTAGGTGGTTGTTTAGCAATAAACGGTCGTTTTACAGTTGATAAAAATTTAAGTATTTGGGGTTGGGATATAAGAATGAACGCAGGCTCTGAAATAGTTGTAACAAAAGGACATTCACTCAATATAATTTACTCAAATATTCACGGTTGTGATACCATGTGGCGACGCATTTTAGTGGAAGACGGTGCATATCTAGAAATGAATTTTACACAAGTTTCGGGAGCGCAGTATGCAATTCAAATGGAGCATAATTCGCAAATTGGAATTAATGCCAATAGCTTCGATAGAAATTACGTAAGTATTTATACAGAACCTAATAGCACTCCCAATACACTTTTAAAAAATATTTTTCAAACTGTGCCGTTACAAGTGAATGAGTTTCTTAGTAATGGAAATTTACTGAAGCCATATCAGAACCAAACACCTGCACCTGGAAATAAACCACTTGCTGGTATAGAACTGAATGATACAGGTTTTTTCACTATTGGTACGCAAGGTAATCCCGCAACAAGTAACGAATTTAGAGCAATTCGAAATGGTGCTATTGCCAGAAGAAGTATACTTATCGCTAATCATTCAAAGATTTATAACTTAGTTGGAGGACTCACATCTATGAGTACTTCCAATACGCCCAACGATGGAGGCTTTGGATTTTATGGCGAGAATACTTGGCTGGCTGCCCATAATAGCCTTATGAATAATCTTTATATAGGTATTTATGGTACTCGTTCTGGTATTGCGTCTTTTAGTAATCAAATATTCAATGTTGTAGGAGGTGTAACAAGTACAGATATGAATAATCAGTTTTTTAATGTGCTTAACAATAGAATTGAGCCAAAAGATATAGGTATTTGGGCACAAAATGGAAATATTCCACATTCTATCAATATTAAAAAGAATAATATTAATACTCTAAAATCTACTTTTGTAAATCCAAGGGCTATTTCTATTGATGGTGTCAATAGCTTAACTGGTGGAAATGGGAAGAATATTATTGATAACCCTTTAACACTTTCCGCTTCAAGCATTGGTATAGATATTTCAAGCGAAAATGGCTATCAAGTGAACTATAACGACCAGATTTCTTTTACTAACAAAAACGCTGTTGCTGGTACTGTTCCAAGAGGTATTTCTCTTTTTGGCACAAAAAATACCCGACTATGGGGAAATGGAATCAGTACAACATCAATGGAGAAGATACTTGGTGAGGCTATTGCCCTAAGTTTATCTTCTAATAATAAACTTTGTTGCAACTCTACTTCTGGTGTATTAAGAGATGTAGCTTTTGATGGGCAATGTATGAATACTTCTCTTCGTCGCACCACGTTTGGTAAAGCAGACGAAGGTTTGGTTTGTTTTAGCGGTGCTACCATAGGCAGTACAAATGTTAATTTTTTGGGATTAGTTCATGGCAGAAATACTTGGCTGCCTCTTTCCAATTACAGTGCAGGCAATGCAGCAATTCATTATGGTACATCTATTCAAGTAGGTGCTTCAAAATTTGGTGTTGAATTACCACTTAACACACTGCCTCTTTGGCCCACTAATCCATCTCCTGCAAACTGGTTTGAAGATAAACTAGGAAATGGTGTAGCAGAATGTGACGGAGATGAGTTCTGCGGAACAAAACCCGCACGTGACGCAACAAATCCTTTTGAGGCATCGCAGTTTGCAATTGATATTGCCAAAGGTACATTTGTAATAGATGACGTAAAACATGGCGTACAATTAGATTATGAAGGCAAGCGTAATCTTTACAGTGAGTTATTAGAAAATCCT
>JANMGN010000386.1:0-7650 GCA_031374645.1 Chitinophagales bacterium
TAATTTAGACCATAAGAAAGGTTATGTGTTACTATGTATTGCTTACCCCATCCAGCAAAGGGTTTTTCTATTTGAGTATCAATTACCACGTGATAAAAAAAATAACCCAATTGTTGTTCTATTTTATTGTTTTTTTTTCCAATCAATAATCCCAAATGCATTCCATCATAATCCAAAGATGAAGAATAACGTGTTTTAGCAAAATTAGGTGGATTTCCAATAGTTCTGGTCAGTCCTTCAAAAAAGCCAAACTGCGGTTGTATATAGTACTGTGCAGAGATGCTATTAAAAAATTGGAAAAATATAATAAAATTAAATATTTTTTTATTTAGCATTTATGAAAATATTTGAAAATTATGGTTTCAAAGTCTATTGAAATAGTCCTTGAAACCATAATCTAATGTTAATATAAGAAAAGTATCTAATTATTTATCAAAGGAAGTTTGTCTATTTCAAGTTGTAATGCACCAGCACCAGTACCTATCGTAGCTTTATGGGTAGAATAAAGTTCTTCATCTCTAAATCCAGCATTTTTTCTTTATCACTCATTTGTAGAGGCAAAGGTAGCATATTCTTTTACTTTTTTGACACTTATTTTAAGCTGGATAGTTACAATTTGTTTTTTTCTAAAAAGATAAAACGCTATATAAATTAGTACCCTATTTACAACTTGAAAACAAAAGCCTAAAAAATATTTTTTTTTCACAATCTAAAAACCTGATAATCAACAACTTACTTCCATCTTGGAAAAAAAGTTTATAAAAAAATAAAAAAACGTTTGGAGATATAAAAAACAGTTGTATCTTTGCACCGTAATTCAGAAATGATGATACAACGAGGTTGATCTGGTAGCTCAGTTGGTAGAGCATTTGACTTTTAATCAAAGGGTCCCGGGTTCGAGCCCCGGCCCGATCACAAAAAACGCTTGTTCACTTAACGTGTTCAAGCGTTTTCTCTTTTTAGTACAGAAAATTATTGTTCCGTTATTATTTAGGACAAAAAAACGCCATCTGTATCGCAAGACACAGATGGCGTTTTTTATTAAATATATTGTCAAATAAGATAGTGATAGCATCAAAATCAATCCTTTCACTAAGGGAAAATACCCAACATAGCATAATCTCCACCAATTTTTTTCAAAGCTACCACAAACGCTGCTGTACGCATACTCGGAATTTCGGGCTGTGCCTTCCATTGCTCCATAATCGTATCATAAGCACCTATCATAGTATCTTCCAGACCAGAACGAACCAAATCTAACTCATCTGCACCGTGAACTAATACTTCACGCTCACGCTCAGAAAGAGTTTTCCCTGTCATTTCTAACACCAAATCTACCATTTTGCTGTATTGTGCCTCATCAAAACGTTTTTCCATACGACCAAAACGGTGATGCGAGAGGTTTTTTAACCATTCAAAATAAGAAACCGTAACACCGCCAGCATTGATATACATATCTGGAATAACTAAAATATTTTTAGCCAACAAAATATCTTCCGCATCTGCTGTAACAGGCCCATTTGCTGCCTCTGCTACTACTTTTGCCTTGATACGTGGTGCATTTTCTGCCGTAATTTGATTTTCCAAAGCCGCAGGAACTAAAATATCGCACTCTAATTCCAATGCCGCAGTACGAGATTCCAAGGTGGTTGTGCCTGGAAAACCCAAAATTGAGTTTTTCTCTTTGCGATACTCCATCAAAGCCTCCATATCTATGCCGTCAGCGTTGTAAATAGAGCCTTCGTACTCAGCAATTCCGATGATTTTTACACCACCTTCTTTTTGAGAAATCAAACCTGTATGCGACCCTACATTACCCAAACCTTGTATAACCATAGTCTTGCCTTTAAGACCTGGTGTAAGGTTTAATGTAGCCAAATATTCTTTATAATCTTTATCAAAACAACGACGCAAAGCATAAAATACACCACGTCCTGTTGCTTCGCCACGACCTCGGATACCGTTTTGATTGACAGGCTTTCCTGTTACACAAGCCGCAGAATCTATCTCGCCATGTTTGAGCTGCTGATACGTATCCATAATCCAAGCCATTTCACGAGGCCCTGTTCCGTAATCAGGAGCAGGAACATCAATACCAGGACCAATGAAATTTTTACGCACCAATTCGGTCGTATAACGACGTGTGATACGCTCCAATTGCGACTCTGTAAAGTTGCGTGGATTAATACGAATACCGCCTTTTGCACCTCCGAATGGTACATCTACGAGCGCACATTTGTAAGTCATAAGGGCAGCAAGTGCCATTACTTCGTGCTGATCTACATTGTCAGCGTAGCGAATACCGCCTTTTGTTGGCAGACGGTGATGACTGTGTTGCACACGATAGGCTTCTATAACCCTTATTTCATCTCCAATTTTTACTGGAAAGTGCATGGAATACACGGCATTGCAGACTTTGATTTGTTCCAAAAGACCACTATCAAGCCCTGCATGAGCCGCCGCTTTGTCAAAATTCCGCATTACGCTTTCGTAGAAAGCATGGTTTTGTGAATTCATTATTTTATATATTTGGTTAGAATTTTCAAAAAAATAACTGTTTCAGATAGGTAATAAGTAGTTGGGCTAAAATAATCGCAATTTTTTTAAAGGGAAGTCGTTGTAAAATAACAACTTAACTTCCTTTTAGTCAGTTACTTATGTTATTTTGCAACGACAAAAAAATTACTGATTATTTCTATACGCCTAATTACTATTTCTGTTTTATTTGCCTTTCTATATTACTTAGTTTTTTATCTAAAATTGCTAAAAATACGGCAATCCCAATAAAAGTTACTATAATAACGGCTACCACAGCATACATTTTACCCATACTACGCATAAAATCTGGGTTTTCATTATTAGCGTACACAGCATTGAAAGGTATGGCTAATAAAAATAAGATAAAAGTTGAAATATTTTTCATTGATTATTTTACATTTTAAATACTCTTAACGCAAAGGTCGTTTTTTTTATGATATAAACAAAAAAAGCGTTCCGAAAAATAATCTTCGGAACGCTTTTTTTATAGTTGTACTATTTATTCTGCACTTGTTTCTTCAGCAGGTGCTTCTTCTACTACTTCTGGAGCAGGAACTTCTTTTACTTTTGCGGCTTTTGGCGTACCATTTACTGCTTTGTAATAAGCTACCTTGTCTAATTTAGTTTTTTCAGCACGAGAAGTTGCTTTTGTCTCTTTTGTTTCTACGAATGCTGTGAATTTTTCAGTAGCTTGCTCAGTTGTCAAGGCTCCTTTTTTCACACCACGCATCAAGTGTTTTTTATACATTACACCTTTGAAACGTAGGATTGCCTCCACAGTGTCTGTTGGTTGCGCTCCTTTTGTGAGCCAATCGTAAGCCGCATCACGGTCTAAGTCAATTGTTGCAGGAACAGTCAAAGGATTGTAAGTGCCTATTTTTTCAATATATTTACCATCACGGGGAGAGCGAGAATCTGCAATTACGATGTGGTAAAATGGTGCTTTTTTGCGTCCGTGACGCTGTAAACGAATTTTTACTGACATTTTTGGTTTATTTTATTTTGTGAAACCGTATCTGAGTAATTCGAAAATCGAACGTCAGATTTTTAATATGGGTGCAAAAGTATAACTTTTTTTTTATTTAAACAATTTTTTATACTTTTTTTTTCAGAAAATAGAAAATAGCCTTATTTTTGTGTGAAAAAACAAGAAAATACTTGTAGGATTTTATAACTATTCAGAGCCGCCTATTCACTTTATTTATACCAAAAGCCTTATGAAAAAAATAAATACTTGCCACGCTTTCACATTGGAAGGCAAAATTATGGTTTTTTTGATGCGTATTGTGGCGATTGTTATTCGTTTTTTTTATGGCAAAAAATTCGATACGCCATTGGAAAATTACCTTGAAGATGCCCGCTATTTCAAGTTTCCTTCTCGTGATTTATTTTATTTTTTGTATAAATATTACCACAAACCGCCTACGATAGATGATACTTCTGGTGCTGCAAAAGCGCATTTTGCAAAACAAAATTTTGATAATTTAAAACCTTTTGGTTTTGAAGAAATAGCAAGCGTTACGCTTACTGCGGCTGGCGACCTTATGCCTTACGAATGGATAAAAAAAGAATTTTGTACTGAACTTTGGGATGATATTGGCGACGATTTTTTTAGCTCAGATATTGTTTTCGCCAATCTCGAAACACCTATAAACACCTCAAAATCAGCATCTTATGTTCCAGAAATGATGCTAAATGATATGTACTTTAACGGAAGTGCTGAGATGTTTGATATTTTTAATGGGAACAAAAAATATAAGGGTTTTGATATTTTAAGCACTGCAAACAATCACTCGTTGGACATGGGCGAAGATGGTTTGCTGGCGAATATAGCTTTTTTACAAGATAAAAATATACCTTATACAGGTACAGCTTTTAGTGAAAATGACCGTGACGATTTTCCCATTTTGGAAAAAAATGGTGTAAAAATCGCTTTTTTAGCTTATACTTATTCTATGAATAAGATGCAAAACCCAGAAGGCAAGACGTACCTTTGTAATCATATTGAGCTAAATAAATCTGATGTGGATTTACAACTGATTAAAAATCAAGTGCTTATCGCAAAAAAGAGAGGTGCTGATTTGGTGGTGGCATCTATGCACTACGGCAATGCATATCAGGCGTTTCCGAGTAAGCATGTTATGAAAAATACCCATCGCTTTTTTGAGGAGTGTGGTGTAGATATTGTTTTGGGTGGTCATGCGCACAATATTCAGCCGATGGAAAATTATGATTTTGTCTGTCCTATTTCGCAAGAAAAGAAAAAAGGTTTCGTGATTTATGCTTTGGGAGATTTTATTGCTTACGATATTTTTACTTGGGGACATTTGCCCGTTTATCTAAAAATGACGATTTCAAAAGGAGTTTTTGGAGGAAAAGAAAAAACTATTTTGAGCAAAGTGGAGGCAAAGCCTGTATATGTTTGTGGCGTTTTTCATAGTCGTAAGAAACGAGAGCTACGCCTTTTAGATGCTGAAAAACTAACGCAAAACATTGATAATCAACGCAATATACCAGATTTTAACAAAGCAGAATTTGAACATTTGATGCGTTTTTATAATAATTATTGGAATTATAAATTTATTGACGATACCAGATTTTAAAATTTACAACTTTTAACAAGTCGTAAAATGAGGTAATAAAATTATACAAGAAATAATAGTACCAATCTTCTTGCTGTATGTAATGTAAAATATCTACTAAATAAAAACTATTTCCTTACAAAATTTTATCATTTTATACATAATAATACGTAGCTTTGTGGCGATTTTCAAGAGAAAACAAAAAAACAAATACTTACCATGTTAGCTGTAAATAATCTTTCCTTACGTTTTGGAAAACGTATCCTTTTTGAAGAGGTAAACTTGAAATTCACCGAAGGCAACTGCTACGGTGTTATTGGCGCAAATGGTGCTGGAAAATCCACTTTTCTCAAAATTTTGAGTGGCGAACTCGACCCTACAACGGGTTCTGTTGATATTAGCAAAGGGCAGCGTATGTCCGTTTTGAAACAAAATCACTTTGAATTTGATGATTTTACGGTGCTGGATTGTGTGCTTATGGGACACGGTCAGTTGTATTCTATCATCAAAGAAAAAGAGCTTTTGTACTCCAAAGAAGATTTTAGTGATGCTGACGGAGAGCGTATTGGCGTTTTGGAAGGCGATTTTGCAGAAATGAATGGCTGGGAAGCTGAAAGTGATGCAGCGGCACTACTCTCGAACTTAGGTATTTCTGAAGACAATCATTACAAACCATTGAGAGAATTGGACGGAAATCAAAAAGTTCGTGTCCTTATTGCACAAGCCCTTTTTAATAGTCCTGATATTTTGCTGCTCGATGAGCCTACGAATGACCTTGATGTAGAAACTATTGGTTGGTTAGAAGACTTTTTGGCAGAGTACGAAAAAGTAGTTTTGGTGGTTTCGCACGACCGTCACTTCCTGGATTCTGTTTGTACGCATACGGTGGATATTGATTTTTCAAAAATTAGAATTTATACAGGAAATTATACGTTCTGGTACGAAACAAGTCAGTTAATGGCTCGTCAGATGTCAGATCAGCGCAAAAAATCAGAAGAGCGTGTGAAGGAATTACAAGAATTTATCCGTCGTTTTTCGGCGAATGTTTCTAAATCTCGACAAGCAACTTCTCGTAAAAAAGCCTTAGATAAAATTGATTTGAGCGAAATTCGTCCTTCAAATCGTAAGTATCCAGGTATTATTTTCAATCAGATGTTGCGTGACGTAGGCGACCAAATTTTAGAAGTCAATGGTTTAAGTTGTTCTTTGAGTGGCGAAGTTTTGTTTAAAGATGTTCGTTTTACGGTAAACCGTGGCGATAAAATAGCAATTCTTTCTCGTAATTCATTGGCTATCAATCACTTTTACGAAATCATAAATGGTCGTCACAAAGATTTTGTAGGCGATTTCAAATACGGACAAACTGTAACGCACGCTTATATCCCAAATGACAATTCAGAATATTTTACAAGCGACATGAACTTGATAGAATGGTTGCGTCAGTATTCTACGGAAAAAGACGAAACTTATGTTCGTGGCTTTTTGGGTCGTATGTTGTTCTCAGGCGAAGAATCATTGAAGCAATGTAATGTACTTTCGGGAGGAGAAAAAATGCGTTGTATGTTTAGTAAATTGATGTTGCATCAAGCGAATTTTTTGATGTTCGATGAGCCTACAAATCACTTAGATTTGGAAAGTATCACGGCACTCAACAACGGTCTTTCAGAGTACCGTTCTGCGATGTTGTTTACTTCTCGTGACCACGAAATGACGCAAACCGTAGCAAATCGTATCATCGAAATAGGTACAAAAGGTATGATTGACCGTATGATGACTTATGATGAATATATTTCTGATGCAAGAGTGAAGGAGTTGAGAGGAGAGATATACTAAATTGCTTTGAATAATGAATTTTGAATGATAAATTCTGAATTTTATAAAAAAACGTTCCGATTTTAGGTAATCGGAACGTTTTTTATTTCTGTATTTATAAAATCATGTTGTTAGTAATGGTAAAACCGTTAGCCAATTGGAAAATTTATGAAAATCGCTGACGTTATGCGTCAAAATGCAATTTATTCCACTACTTTTAAGTGTGGCAGCGATATTAAAATCGAAAACATCTCTTGATGTTGTAATTTGCGGTAATAAGGAAAGCCAATTATCTAAAGTATCGTCAGATTCATTGATAACAGTAAAATCTCTGCGAAAAGTGACGATATTATTCAAAATACTTTGCACAGTTGTTTGAATAGGTATATTGTTACGTTGTGCTGTTCGTAACGATACGGCAGTGTACTCCCTTACGACTTAGGTACTGATAATCAATTCATTATCACGGTTAGCCAATTCGTTTATCTTTGCGATAGCTTGCGCTCCATACGGGTCACTTGGATTGTTGGCGTAAAAAAGGATATTCGTGTCTATAAAAATCTTTGTCTTAGATACGGTCTTCATAGATATTGTCACGTTGAATGATGTAATCACTTACAGGTATAACAATTGGTTGTATATCAGCCAATAACGCTGTGCGTTTTTTACGTTTAGGCGTATTTTTTACATCTTTTTGCTGTTTATTGAGCAAAAATTC